>DASUZG010000065.1:0-13374 GCA_036376995.1 Azonexus sp.
AGCGCGAACTCGATCCGCGCCACGTCCATCTCGACGCGTCGCGCCTGCGCCGACGCGGCCGCGAGCAGCGCGCACGCCGCGCCGGAAGCGGCAGCCCCGGCCCCCGAGCCGGCCCCGGAAGCGCCGCCGCTGCCCTTCCGCTACCTCGGCCGGGTCGAGGAAGCCGGCCGCCCCACCGTCGTCTTCCTGGCCCGCGACGACGAGGTGCTGGCGGTGCACCCGGGCGACAGCATCGACAGTGCCTACCGGCTCATCCGGCTCAACGACGATGAAGTGTATTTTCTCTATCGGCCCCTGAAGATTGAACAGGCACTGTCGATGGGGAATACCACATGAGCACACCGGACATTGCGCCGGTCGGCCGGCAATGGCGGGCCCTGCCCGCCCTGCTGCTGCTCGCCGCCTGCGCCGGCCATAGCGAACACCAGGAAGCGGTCGCGCTGTACGAGCAGGGACGCCTGGAGGAAGCGCTGGCCCGCTTCGAGGCGGCGAGCCGGGAAGCGCCGAACAATCGCGAGTACCGCATCTATTACCTGAACACCCTGGCCCGCCTGATCGCCCGCCTGCTGGCCGACGCCCAGTACGAACGCCAGGGCGGCCGCTTCGACGAGGCGGTGGCGCTCTACCGGCGCGTCCTCGAGCTGGAGCCCGGCAATGCCCAGGCCACGGCCGGCCTGACCGCCGTGCGCCAGGAGCGTGCCGTGGCCGCGCTGATGGCCGAGGCCCAGGCATTGATGGCGGCCGGCGACACGGCCGGCGCCGAAGGCAAGGTCGTCCAGGTCCTGCGCGAGCAGCCGCGCCATGCCGAGGCCCTGGGCCTTCGCCGGCAGATCGACGAGTTCAGCCAGCGCCTCGATCCGGTCAATCCGGCGCTGCGCCAGAGCTTTTCCAAGCAGGTCTCGCTGGAATTCCGCAACGCCGAGCTGAAGCAGGTGCTGGAGGCGCTCTCGCGCTTCGCCGGGCTCAATTTCGTGCTCGACAAGGACCTGCCGCCCAGCCTGCCGGTCACCGTCTTCCTGCGCCAGGTCTCGGTCGAGGACGCGCTCGACGTGATGCTCAGCACCAACCAGCTGCGCCGGCGCATCCTCAACGACACGACGCTGCTGATCTACCCGGACAGCACGGCCAAGCAGGGCGACCACCAGGACCTGGTGGTCAAGAACATCTTCCTCGCCAATACCGAGGCCAAGCAGATGGTGACCATGCTGAAGACGGTGCTCAAGGCGCGCAACGTGTTCGCCGACGACAAGCTCAACCTGCTGATCGTGCGCGACACGCCGGAGATGATCCGCCTGATCGAGCGCATGGTCAGCATCCAGGACGTCGGCGAGCCGGAAGTGATGCTCGAAATGGAGATCCTGGAAATCCAGCGTTCGAGCCTGCTCAACCTCGGCATCAAGTTTCCCGAGCAGCTGGTGCTGACGCCGCTGCCGATGGTCGGCACGGTGCTGACGCTGCGCGACCTGCAGAACCTCAATTCCGGCAATACCGGGGCGACCATCTCGGACACCGTCATCAACCTGCAGCGCACCGTCGGCGACACCAACCTGCTGGCCAATCCGCGCATCCGCACCCACAACCGCGAAAAGGCGCTGATCCGCATCGGCGACCGGGTGCCGGTGATCACCACCACGGCGACCGCCACCGGCTTCGTCTCGGAAAACGTCCAGTACCTCGACGTCGGCTTAAAGCTCGAAGTCGAGCCGACCATCTTTCCCAACGACGAGATCTCGATCAAGCTGGGCCTCGAAGTCAGCTCGGTGACCCGCGAAGTGGTCAGCCGGGCCGGCACCTCGGCCTACCAGATCGGCAGCCGCAACGCCGCCACCGTGCTGCGCCTGAAGGACGGCGAGACGCAGATTCTCGGCGGCCTGATCAGCGACCAGGACATCACCGCCGCCAACCGCTTCCCCGGCCTCGGCGACCTGCCGGTGCTCGGCCGCCTGTTTTCCAGCCAGCGCGACAGCAAGGAAAAGACCGAGCTGCTGCTGTCCATCACGCCCCGCCTGCTGCGCGGCCTGGGACCGCCGCCCGAGGTGCCGGCCGAATTCTGGTCGGGCACCGAGAACGATCCGCGCCTGCGCACGCCGGCCCTGCAGCGCCGCGCCGCCGAACTGGCCGCGCCGGCGCGCCCGGCCCCGGCTGCTGCCGTACCGGCCGGGCCGCCGGTGCTGCACTGGAGCGGCCCGCCGTCGGCCAAGGCCGGCAGCAGCTTCCGGCTGACGCTCAAGGTGGCGAGCCAGCAGCCGCTGGCCGGACTGCCGGTGCAGGTGGTTTACAACACCGACGTCTTCGAGCTGCTGACGGCGACGCCCGGCCGCTTCATGACCCAGGGCAATGCCGTGGTCGAGAGCGGGCAGCGCATCGATGCGGAGTCCGGCACGCTGTTCGTCAGCCAGCGCCGGCCCGGCCGGCGCGGCGCCAGCGGCTCGGGCGAACTGCTCGAACTGGAGTTCCGCGCCCTCGGGCCGGCCCAGGACAGCCCGATCATCGCGCTGCCCGGCGAGGCGCCGACAGTCGATTTCGCGCCGGTCACCGCCGGCGTCACGGTGATTCCGTGAGCCGGGCGCGGCGCCGGGGCTTCTCGCTGATCGAACTGATGGTGGCGCTGGCCCTGGTCGCCCTCTTCGCCACGCTGGCCCTGCCGCTCGCCGAGCTGGCCGTGCAGCGCAACCAGGAGATCGAACTGAAGGAGGCCCTGCGCCAGATCCGCGGCGCACTCGACGCCTACAAGCAGGCCGCCGACGACGGGCGGATCACCGTCCGCCCGGGCGATTCGGGCTACCCGCGCACGCTCGCCACGCTGGTCGAGGGCGTCGCCGACAACAAGAGCCCGGATCGGCGGATGATCCATTTCCTGCGCCGCCTGCCGCGCGACCCCTTCGCCGCGCCCGGCGTGCGCGCCGAGGACAGCTGGGGCAAGCGCAGCTACAAGAGCAGCCACGACCGGCCGCAGCCCGGCGACGATGTTTACGACGTCTATTCGCTGAGCCCGGACAGCGGTCTCAACGGCATTCCCTACCATGAGTGGTGACCTTGGCCCGGCGCGCCGGCGCGCCGGCTTCACGCTGATCGAACTCTTGGTCAGCATGGCCATCGTCGCCCTGCTGCTGGCGCTGGCCGCGCCGCGCTACTTCGGCCGCGTCGAGATGGCCAAGGAAACGGTGTTGCGCGAGAACCTGCACCAGATGCGCGAAGCCATCGACAAGTTCTACGGCGACAACGGCCGCTACCCGGCGACGCTGCAGGAACTGGTGAGCAAGCGCTATTTGCGCCGCATTCCGCCCGACCCGGTCACCGACAGCGACAGCAGCTGGGTCGTCGTACCGCCGGCCGACGCCAAGAAGGGCGGCGTCTTCGACGTGCGCAGCGGCGCCACCGGCAAGGCCCGGGATGGCACATCGTTCAACAGCTGGTAGCCAGCGCGGCGCCGTACTGCTCGCCCTGCTCGTCGTCATCGCCGGTCTCGGGGCCGGGCTGGCGGCGGCCGGCACCTTCTGGCGCGAAGCCCGGCAGCGCGCCGCCGAGGAAGAATTGCTGTTCGTCGGCCAGCAGTACCGCGACGCCATCCGCCAGTATTACGAGGCGCCGCCCGGCGGCCAGTACCCGCCGAGCCTGGAGGCGCTGCTGCTCGACCCGCGGGCCCCGACCACCCGCCGCTACCTGCGCCGGCCCTACCGCGACCCGCTGACCAACGCCAGGGAATGGGGCCTGCTCCAGGCGCCGCAGGGCGGCATCATGGGCGTCTACAGCCTGTCGCCGGAGCGGCCGATCCGCCAGGCCAACTACCCGGCGGCGCTCAACTGGCAACCGGGCCTCGGCAGTTACGCCGAGTGGAAATTCGTCCACCTGCCGGCGACCGCGCCGGCCGCGCCCGCCGCCGCGCGCTGAGCGACCCGCCGGCGCTGTGTGGGGCAGCGCACGGAACGCACCGCCGATCCGGCCCATCCTTATGCAATTGGCCTGATGGCTGCAGCATGGCGAGGAGAACGGCATGGCAAACGACACCCGCGACGAAACGGCCGTCGTCCACAAATCCCCGGCCCCGGGCGGCGAAGGCGCCCAGCCCGGCAAGCCGGCGCTGTTCAACCCGATGGAAGAGATGGAACGCCTCTTCGGGCGGGTCGTCGGCGGCTGGATGCGCCCGATGGGCTGGAACTGGCCGGTGTGGAGCGCCTTCGAGGGGCGCGGCGAGGCGACCCGGGCGCCGCAGCTCGACATCATCGACCGCGACCGCGAAATCGTCGTCCGCGTCGAATTGCCGGGCGTCGAGAAGAAGGACATCAGCATCTCGGTCAACGACAACACGCTGAACATCCACGGCACGATCAGCCGCCGGCAGGTCGAGCGGCGCCAGGATTTCGTCCGCTGCGAAATTGCCAGCGGCAATTTTTCACGCAGCCTGCCGATGCCCGCCGGCATCGACACGGCGGCGATCAACGCCTCCCTGCACGACGGCATTCTCGAAGTGGTCCTGCCCAAGAACCCCGGGGAGCAGCGCCGGGCCGTCGAAGTGACCTGACCCGGCCGGCCGCTGAGCCGATCGGCGCAGACGCCGCGCCGTCGTCGCTTGCATCCGGAACCGCAGACTTTCCTTCCGGAGCGCGGGCAGCCGGCCGGGAATGCCCCCGCCCGCAACACGAGGAGAAACGCCATGGCGGTATGCGAGGCAAGCGCGCCGGGGACTACGCTGCCCCCCGGCGCCGTCGAAGTGATCAGCCGCCGCCTCGCCGCGGACGGCACCGCGCTGGCCGCGGCCGCGGCCACGCTGAGCGCGGCCGAGCGCCTGCGGGCCGGGTGCTTCGCCACGGCCAGCCTGCGCGAGCGCTACATCATCGCCCGCGCGACGCTGCGCGAACTGCTCGGCGAGCGCCTGGGCATCGCGCCGCAGGCCGTCGAGCTGGCCTGCGGCCCCTACGGCAAGCCGGCCCTGGCCGGCGCCGTCGCCGGCCGGCTGCATTTCAGCCTGTCGCACAGCGAGGACCTGGCCGTCTTCGCGCTGGCCCACGCCGAGGTCGGCATCGACATCGAGCGCCTGCGCCCGCTGCCGGTCGCCGACCGCATCGTCGAACGCTTCTTTTCCCGCCACGAACAGGCCGCCTACCGCGCCCTGCCGGCGGCGCAGAAGCTGCTCGGCTTCTTCAATGCCTGGACGCGCAAGGAAGCCTTCATCAAGGCGGCCGGCGAAGGCCTGCACCACCCGCTCGATACCTTCGACGTCAGCCTGGAACCGGGCGTCCCGGCCTGCCTGCTGCGCGTCGGCCAGCTCTCGGGCGAGGCCAGCGGCTGGACCCTGCGCAGCTTCCAGCCCGGCCCCGGCTTCGTCGGCGCCCTGGTCGTCCGTCGGCCGCCGGCGCAACTCCACTGATCATGGCCAAGGCGGCTTACCAGTCTCCGTGGCTGGGCGACGAGCAGCGGATCTTCCGCGACAGCGTCCGGCGCTTCATCGCCCGTGAATTCGCCCCGCGCCAGGCGCACTGGCAACAGCAGCGCGGCCCCGATGCCGGGGCCTGGCCGGCGGCCGGACAGGCCGGCCTGCTGCTGCCCGACGTTCCCGCCCGATACGGCGGCGGCGGCGGCGATTTCAGCCACCAGGCGGTGGTGCGGGAAGAACTGGCCGCCGCCGGCATCCCGTTCGGCTGCGGCGTGCACGGCATCGTCGCCCACTACCTGCTGGCCTACGGCGACGAAGCGCAGAAACAACGCTGGCTGCCGGCCATGGCCAGCGGAGAGCTGGTCGGCGCCATCGCCATGAGCGAGCCGGCGGCCGGCTCCGACCTGCAGGGCATTACCACCAGCGCCCGGCGCGCCGGCGGCGAGTACGTGATCAACGGCAGCAAGGCCTTCGTCACCAACGGCTGCCTGGCCGGCCTGGTCTGCGTCGCGGTCCGCACCGACCCGACGGCGCCGGGCAGCCGCGGCATCTCGCTGCTCGTCGTCGAAACCGGCGGCCTCGCCGGCCTGCAGCGCGGCAGGCCGCTGGCCAAGCTCGGCATGCACGGCCAGGACACCTGCGCGCTGTTCTTCGACGACGTCCGCGTGCCGGCCGGCAACCTGCTGGGCGGCGAGGAAGGCCGCGGCTTCGCGCAGATGCTGGCGCAGCTGCCCTACGAGCGCCTCGGCATCGGCGTCGACGCGGTCGCCACCGCCGAGCAGGCGATCGCCGTCACCGCCCGTTACGTGCAGGAACGGACGGCCTTCGGCAAGGCCCTGATCGAATTCCAGAACACCCGCTTCCGCCTCGCCGAATGCCGCACCGAGGCGCTGATCGGGCGCATCTTCATCGACTACTGCATCGGCCGTTTCCTGGCCGGGCAGCTCGACGACGTCACCGCGGCGATGGCCAAGTACTGGCTGACCGACTGCCAGTGCCGGATCGTGGACAAATGCCTGCAGCTGCACGGCGGCTACGGCTACATGAGCGAATACCCGATCGCCCGGATGTGGGCCGACAGCCGCGTGCAGCGCATCTACGCGGGCAGCAACGAAATCATGAAGGAGATCATCGGATGGTCGCTGTGATACCGCAAACCCGGGCCGGCGGCGCGGCTGCCGCCCGCGACTGGCTGGCCGGCTCGACCGAATTCCCCAACCGCTGCGCCCATGAGCTGTTCGAGCAGCAGGCGGCGCGCACGCCGGATGCCGTGGCGCTGGTCCACGCCGGGCAGGCGATGCGCTACCGCGAGCTCAACGCCCGCGCCAACCAGGTGGCCCGCCACCTGTGGCGGCGCGGGGCCGGGCCGGAAAGCCTGGTCGGCGTCTGCCTGAACCGCTCGCCCGACCTGCTGGTGGCCCTGCTCGGCGTCTGGAAGGCCGGTGCCGCCTACGTCCCGCTCGATCCGGGCGACCCGCCGGAGCGCCTGGCCTTCATGGTGCGCGACGCCGAGTTGCGCCTGATGCTCAGCGAGCGCCGCTGCCGCGGGCTGTTCGCGCCGGGCACGGTGGAGACGCTGTGCCTCGACGCCGACTGGCCGACCATCGCCCAGGAGCGCAGCGGCAATCTGGCGGCCGCGGTGACGCCGGCCAACCTCGCCTACGTGATGTACACCTCGGGTTCCACCGGCCAGCCCAAGGGCGCCATGATCGTGCACGGCGGCCTGGTCAATTACCTGTGCTGGGCCATCGGCGCCTACGGCCTGGAGGCCGATGCCGCCGTGGTCGTCCATTCCTCGGTGGCCTTCGACCTGACGGTGACCAGCCTCTATCCGCCGCTGCTGGTCGGCGGCCAGGTCGAACTGCTCGGCGAGGACGACGGCGCCCGCCACCTGGTGGCCGCCCTGCGCCAGGGCAAGGGCCGCAGCCTGCTGAAGATCACCCCGGCCCATCTCGACCTGCTCGCGCAGCAGCTCGGCCCCGCCGAGATGGCGCAGGTGGCGCGCACCGTGGTCATCGGCGGCGAGCAGCTGTTCGCCGAGCGCCTGCGGCCGTGGCGCCGGCACGCCCCGCATGCCCGCCTGATCAACGAATACGGGCCGACCGAGACGGTGGTCGGCTGCTGCACCTACGAGCTGCGCGCCGACGACCCGGACAGCGGCCCGGTGCCGATCGGCCGGCCGATCGCCAACACCCGGCTGTATGTCCTCGACCCGGCCTTCCACCCGCTGCCGCCGGGCGTCACCGGCGAGCTGTACATCGGCGGCATCGGCGTCGCCCGCGGCTACCTGAACCGGCCGGAACTGACCCGCGAACGCTTCGTCGCCGATCCCTTCTCCAGCCATCCCGATGCCCGCCTCTACCGCACCGGCGACCTCGCCCGCTATCGCGCCGACGGTATCCTCGAATACGTCGGCCGTGCCGACGACCAGGTCAAGCTGCTCGGCTTCCGCATCGAGCCGGGCGAGATCGAGGCCCATCTCGCCGCCCATCCCGACGTCGCCGCCTGTGCCGTGGCAGTGCGCGAGAGCGCCGGCGGCGAGCGGCGCCTGATCGCCTACGTCGTGCCCCGCCGGCCGGCCGAACCGGGTGCCGGGCAGCTGCGCGACTTCCTCGCCCGCCATGTGCCGCACTACATGCTGCCGGCCCGCTTCGTCACCCTGCCCCAGCTGCCGCTGACCCGCAACGGCAAGATCGACCGCAACGCGCTGCCGGCCCCGTCCGCCGCCGCCCCGGCCGACGGCGACCGGCGCGGCCCGCGTGATGCCGTCGAACAGACGCTGGCCAGCATCTGGCGCGAACTGCTCGACGTGCCCACGATCGGCATCGACGACGACTTCTTCGACCTCGGCGGCCATTCCCTGCTCGCCCTGAAGGCCGTCTCGCGGCTGCGCGATGCCTTCGGCGTCGATCTGCGCATCGAGACGCTGTTCCACCACCCGACCATCGCCGCCCTGGCCGCCGTGCTCAACGCCGGCAGCACGGTGCCCGGGCCGCCGCCGATCCGGCCGCGCCGTCCGGGCACCGCGGTGCCGCTGTCCTTCGCCCAGGAACACCTGTGGTTCATGGACCGGCTGGTGCCCGGCAACCCGGCCTACACCATCGTCGACATGATCCGCCTGCGCGGCCCCTACGACGGCCGCGCGCTGAGCGCCGCGCTGCACGACCTGGTGGAGCGGCACGAGATCCTGCGCACGGTCTTCCCCGAGAGCGCCGGCGGGGCCGTCCAGGTGGTGCTGGCCCAGGGCCAGGTCGCCTTGGCCGAGCACGACCTGGCGACGCGCCCGGCGGCGGAGCGCGAGGCCGAATGGCGGCGCCTCGCCGCCCAGGCCGGCAAGCAGGCCTTCAACCTGGCCCGGCTGCCGCTGCTGCGCTGGACGGTGGTCCACCTGGGCGAGCTGGAGCACCGGCTGCTGCTGGTGATGCACCACATCCTGGCCGACGAATGGGGCCTCGAACGCCTGCAGCAGGAAGTCCGCCAGCTCTACGCGGCCCATGCCGCCGGCCGCCAGCCGGCGCTCGACGAGCTGCCCATCCAGTACGGCGATTTCGCCTGCTGGCAGCGCGAGCGCCTGCAGGGCGACTTCCTGCGCCGCCAGTTCGCCTACTGGAAAACCGCGCTGGCCGGCGCGCCGACCCAGCTCGCGCTGGCCACCGACCGGCCGCGCCCGGCGGTGCAGCGCTATTGCGGCGCCACCGAGCGCTTCACCGTGCCCGCCGCTTTGGCCGAACGCCTGAAGGCGCTCGGGCGCAGCGAACAGGCGACCCTGTTCATGGTCCTCGAATCGGTCTTCATGGCCTTGCTGCGCCGCTACACCGGGCAGGACGACATCCTCGCCGGCACGCCCTTCTCCGGCCGCACGCAGAGCGAGACCGAGAAGCTGGTCGGCTATTTCCTCAACATCCTCGTGCTGCGCGCCCGCTTCGAGCCCGGCATGAGCTTTCGCCAGCTGCTGCGCCAGCAGCGCGAGGTGGCGCTGGGCGCCTACGCCCATGCCGAGCTGCCGTTCCAGCAGCTGGTCGCCGAAATGGCGCCGCACCGCGATCCGGCGCGCAGCCCGGTGTTCCAGGTCATGTGCGTGCTCCGCGAATTCGCCGGCGAGGTTCTGCCCTCGGTGTATTCCGGGCACGAGGAGCTGGCCGGGGACAACGCCAAGTTCGACCTGACGCTGCTGTTCTCGGAAAACGGCGACAGCCTGGACGGCTTCCTCGAATACAGCACCGACCTGTTCGAAGCGGAGACCGTCCAGCGCATGGTCGGCCATTGCCTGATGCTGCTCGAGGCGGTGGCGGCCGACCCCGACCAGGCGGTCGACCGGCTGCCGCTGCTGACCGCCGCCGAACGCCACCGCCAGCTGGTCGAATGGAACGCCCGGGGCACCGAGTATCCAGCCGGCGCCCTGCTGCACCGGCTGTTCGAGGCCCAGGCCGGGCAGCGGCCGG
The DNA here is from genome assembly GCA_036376995.1 of Azonexus sp. GTDB lineage: Bacteria > Pseudomonadota > Gammaproteobacteria > Burkholderiales > Rhodocyclaceae > Azonexus. Next base: position 9,817 of record DASUZG010000065.1, read on the forward strand.
AGGCCGTGGCGGTGATCGGCAGCGGCAGCCAGCTGAGCTACGGCGAACTGGATGCGCGCAGCAACCAGCTGGCCCGCCAGCTGCAGCAGCACGGCGTCGGTCCCGACTGCCTGGTCGCCGTGCACGCCGAGCGCTCGCCGGAACTGGTGGTCGCCCTGCTGGCCATCCTCAAGGCCGGCGGCGCCTGGCTGCCGATCGACCCGGACTGCCCGCCGGCGCGCCTCGCCCGCCTGCTCGACGAGGCCCGGCCGGTCGTCGTGCTCGGCCAGGGGCACCTGTGCCGGCGGCTGCCGGCCAGCGCCCCGCCGGCACTGTGCCTCGACGACGACTGGGCCGCCATCGCCGCCCAGGCGGCGACGCCGGTGGCCAGCCCGGTGGCGGCGCAGCACCTGGCCTACGTCATCTACACCTCGGGCTCGACCGGGCAGCCCAAGGGCGTCGCCATCCCGCATGCCGCCATCTGCAACCACATGTTCTGGCTGCAGCGCACGCATCCGCTGTTCCCGTCCGACGCCCTGCTGCAGAAGACGCCCTTCACCTTCGATGCCGCCGTCTGGGAATTCTTCGCCCCGCTGCTGGCCGGCGCCCGGCTGGTGATGGCCCGCCCGGACGGCCACCTCGACCCCGCCTACCTGGCCCAGACCATCCTCGACCAGCGCGTCTCGATCCTGCAGCTGGTGCCCTCGCAATTGCGCATGCTGCTCGCCGAACCCTCCTTCGCCCGCTGCGCGCCGCCGCTGCGCCAGGTCTTCTGCGGCGGCGAGGCGCTGACGCCGGACCTGGTCGGCGAATTCCGCCGGCAGCTGCCGCAGGTCCGGCTCGGCAATCTCTACGGGCCGACCGAGGCGACCATCGACACCACCTGCTGGGACTGCCCGGACGACGGCGAACTGACGACGGTGCCCATCGGCCGGCCGATCGACAACGTCCGCGTCTACATCGCCAATGCGCAGCTGCAGCTGCAGCCGGTCGGCGTCCCCGGCGAACTGCTGATCGGCGGGCGCGGCCTGGCCCGCGGCTATCTCGGGCCGCCCCGCGCGGACGGCACGCGCTTCGTCGCCGATCCCTTCGCCGCCGAGCCGGATGCCCGCCTGTACCGCAGCGGCGACCTGGCGCGCTACCTGCCCGACGGCAACATCGAATACCTCGGCCGCCTCGACGAACAGATCAAGATCCGCGGTTACCGCATCGAGCCGGGCGAGATCGAGCACTGCATCGCCGCCCACCCGGCCGTCGCGCAGGCCGTCGTCGTCGCCCGCGACGACGTCTCGGGCACCCGGCAGCTGATCGCCTACCTGGTCGCCGCGCAGCCGCCGGCCGATCTCGCCGACCAGCTGCGCGTGCAGATCCGCGCCGCGCTGCCCGAATACATGCTGCCGGCGGCCTTCGTGACGCTGCCCGCGCTGCCCCTGACCGCCAGCGGCAAGATCGACCGCCAGGCGCTGCCGGCGCCGGTCGCCGAGGCGGCCCGGGCGGCGCGGGCGGTCGCCCCGCGCACCGCCACCGAGGCGCAGATTCTCGACATCTTCCAGGCCGTCCTCGGGCACAACGATTTCGGCGTCTTCGACAGCTTCTTCGACCTCGGCGGCCATTCGATCATGGCCGCCCAGCTGGTGCACCGGCTGCAGCAGGCCACCGGTCTCGAACTGCCGCTGCGCCACCTGTTCGAACGGCCGACGGCGGCCGGCCTGGCCGAGACGGTCGACAGCCTGGCCTGGGTGGCGCGCGGGGTGGCGGCCGGCCCTTCGCCGGCGCGTGACGAGATCGAGCTATGAGCGTCGGCACGCTGCTCGAGGAACTGCGCCGCCGCGACATCGAACTGCGCGTCAGCGGCACGCGGCTGCTGTGCTCGGCCCCGCCCGGCGTGCTCGGGCCGGAACTGCAGGCGCAGCTGCGCGAACGCAAGCAGGACCTGCTCGACTTTCTCAATGCCGCGCAGCGCCTGGCCGCCCGCCCGCCGGCCATCGTCCCCCTGCAGCCGGCCGGGCGGCGGACGCCGATCTTCGCGGCGCCCGGGCACAACGGCGACGTCTTCTGCTACCGCGCGCTGGTCGGGCACCTGGGCGACGAACAGCCCTTTTTCGGCCTGCAGCCGCCGGGCCTCGACGGGCACAGCCCGCCGCTCACCTCGGTCGAGCAGCTGGCCGGCTATTTCGCGGCGCAGATCCGCGCCTTCCAGCCCAGCGGGCCGTACATCCTCGCCGGCTATTGCGCCGGCGGCACCATCGCCTTCGAACTGGCGCGCCAGCTCGTCGCGCAGGGCGCCGAGGTGCGCTGCGCCGTGCTCTTCGGCAGCGCCTGCCCGACCTGGTACCGCCGCCTGCCGCAGCTGCGCCAGCGCGCCATCGAACAGTCGGCCCGCGCCGGCCGCCACCTGCGCGCGCTGTTCACGCTGTCCTGGGCCGAGCTGCAGGACTACGTCGCGGCCAAGCGGCGCCTGCGCCTGTCCCGCCAGGCCGCCGCCCGCCGGCGCGCGGCCGACCCGGTGATGGCGCTGCGCGCCGCCGTCGAGGAAGCCACGCTGCAGGCCGTGGAGCACTACGAACCGCGCCGCTTCGCCGGCCGCCTGTGCCTGATCCTGCCCAACCGCCACTGGCGCCATGCCGCCGACCGCTGGCTGGGCTGGCCCCCCGCCCTGGCGGCGCAGGTCGAGGAATATTGCGGACCCGACGGCTGCGAGAACGACGAGATGCTGCTCGCGCCGAACGTGGCGCCCTTCGCCGCCTTCCTCCAGCGCTGCCTGGCCGCCGCCTGAACCGTGCCGATCGGCCCATGCGCCGCGCCGAACGGACTATCGGGCGCGGCGCGGATACTGCGGCCGGAACCGCCGTTCCGCCATCGCATTCGCCAAGGAGGAAGCATCGTGAATACCGGACACCCCGGCAAGGAGGCGCTGCATTTCGCCAAGGAGTTCCTGTCGAACCAGGTCGCCCGCTTCGCCCCGAAAATCTATGCCGACCACACGCGCAAGACCGGCCGCGGCGACGCCGGCACCGATCCGCTGAAGACGGCCTACTACTTCCTGCAGTGCTTCAACGACTACCAGGAGCAGCTCGACCTGCCCCGCGACGCGGTGGGCGATTTCCTGCGCGGCAAGGACATCCTCGAATACGGGCCGGGCGACACGCTGTGCATGGCGCTGCTGTTCTACGCCCACGGCGCCCGCCAGGTGTCCTGCGTGGACCGCTTTCCGCTGTCCCGGCTGTCGGTCAACAACATCGCCGTCTACCACCAGCTGCTCGGCGCGCTGCCGGCCGAGCAGCGCGACCGGGCGCAGTCGGCCTTCAACATGAAGGGGCTGGTGACCAGCGGCTTCGATCCGGCGGCGATCTCCTACAAGGTCACCCGCGACGGGCTGGCCGGGGCGAACGGCGGCTACGACCTGATCCTGTCGCGCGCCGTGCTCGAACACGTCAACAACCTCGCCGAGACGATGCGCGACATCAAGCGCAACCTCCGGCCGCGCGGCCTCTCGATCCACAAGGTCGATCTCAAGAGCCACGGCCTCGACCGCCACACCGACTTCGATTTCCTGACCCGCCGGCCGCTGGTCTACCA
>DASUZG010000066.1:0-2369 GCA_036376995.1 Azonexus sp.
AAGGCGGTGATGTGCTGGATGCGCGCCGCCAGCAGCAGGTCCTGCGTTTCCTCGGGCAGGCGGAAGCGGCAGCGCTCGAGCACCAGGCCGGCCGTCAGTTGCTCCGGCTCCTGCGTCGCCAGCAGGCCGATGCCGGTGATCGAGATGTCGAAGGCCGGCAGTTCGAGTTCCTTGCCGTCCGGCAGGCGGGCGAAGAAACGCAGCGGATTGACCCGCGGCGTGGCGATGCGGAAGCTGTCGCGCCGCTGCAGGCGGACGATCGATTTCGGCAGCGTCACGGCAAAGGCCGCCCGGCCGCCATGTTTCACTTCGCTGACGCGCCCGCCGTCGAAATAGACGCGGATGCCGTCCGGCCGCCCGGCCAGCCGGCAATGCTCGGCCTTCAGCAGGCTGCGGTTGAGCGACTCGGCGCCGCTGCACTCGAAAATCACCCGGTTGTCGTCGGCCTGCACGGCCAGCAGCGTGGTCACGAACAGCTCGTCGCCGAACTGCACGGAAAACTGCACGGCGTCGCGCGCGTAGCCCGCCAGCGTGAAGGCGACGGCACGGCTGCCGGTAATATGAAAGCGTTCTTCGGCCTCTTCGTCCGAGAGGTGCAGGTCCTGACTCACCGGTTCTCCAATACGCGCAACAGGGCGGCGGTGTCGTGCCGGCCCAGGCCCATCGCCATCAGCGCATTGAGCTGCTGGGCGACACGGGCCGTCAAGGGTACCGGCACGCCGCTTTGCCGCGCCGCTTCCAGTACCAGTCCAAAATCCTTGTGATGCAGCCGGGCCTCGATGCCCGCGGCGAAATCGCGCTCGACCATGCGCCCGCCCATCACGTCGAGCACGCGCGAGGCGGCCGAACCGCCGGCCAGCGCCTGACGCACCTTGGCGCCATCGACACCAGCCGCGTTGGCCAAATGCAGCGCTTCGGCCACTGCCTCGATGGCGGCGACCATGATCATCTGATTGCAGGCCTTGGCCACCTGGCCAGCGCCGTTCGGGCCGATGTGGACGATGCGCTGGCCGAGTTTTTCCAGCAGCGGGCGCACCCGTTCGAGCACCGCCGCCTCGCCACCGACCATGATCGCCAGCGTCGCGCCGATGGCACCCTGCGGGCCGCCGGAAACCGGCGCATCGAGCATGGCGACGCCGCGCTCGGCCAGACGGGCGGCGATGCGCCGGGCGGCTTCGGGGGCGATGGTCGAGCAATCGACCAGCACGCTGCCGGCGGCCAGGCCGTGGATCAGGCCGTCGGCGCCGAGCGCCACGGCTTCGACATCGGCGCTCGAGGTGACCATCGTGAACACCACCTCGCAGGCGGCGCCGAGCGCGGCCGGCGTCGCGTGCACGGTGGCCGCCAGGCCATCGGTGCTGGCCGGCCGGCGCGCCCAGACATGTAGCGCATGGCCGGCGGCCTGCAGGTGCAGTGCCATCGGGCGCCCCATCGCGCCCAGGCCGATGAAGCCAATGTTCATTGCTGACCCGAGAGGCGTTCCAGGAGTTTCAGGACGGCGATCGAATCTTCCTCGCCCAGGCCCGAGCCGACCATCGCGTTGAACATCTGCGCCGTCGCCGCCGAACCCGGCAGGCAGAGGCCCAGTTCATGCGCCGTCTGCATCACGATGTTGAGATCCTTCTCGTGCATCCAGCTCTTGAAGCCCGGCTTGAAATTGCGGTCGAGCATGCGCTGGCCGTGGTTTTCCAGAATCTTCGAGGCGGCGAAGCCGCCCAGCAGCGCCTCGCGCACCCTGGCGCAATCGACGCCGTTCTTGGAGGCGAAAGCCATCGCTTCGGCCACCGCCAGCACGCCCATGCCGGTGACGATCTGGTTGGCCGCCTTGGTCACCTGACCGGCACCGCAGGCGCCGACATGGACGACGTTCTTGCCCATGCACTGGAAGGCCGGCAGGGCGCGGGCGAAAGCCGCCTCCGAGCCGCCGGCCATGATCGACAGGGTGCCGGCGATGGCTCCGACTTCGCCGCCGGAAACCGGCGCATCGATGAAATCGACGCCGGCCGCGGCCAGTTCCTCGCCGATCCGGCGCGCCGCCGCCGGGGCGATGGTGCTCATGTCGACGGCAACCAGGCCCGGCGTCGCGGCACCGGCGACGGCGCGCATCACTTCGGCGACGTCCGGCGCATCGGCAACCATCGAGACGACCAGATCGACCCCGCGCGCCGCCTCGGCCGGACCGGCCGCACCCGTCGCGCCGGCGGCCAGCAGCGGCTGCATCGACTCGGCGCGGCGCGCCCAGACGGTGACCTCATGGCCGCCCTTCAGCAGGTTGAGCGCCATCGGGCGCCCCATGATGCCGAGGCCGATAAAACCGATCTTCATGTTCAGCTCCTCAAGGTGGAAGCCGCGATTCTACCGCTTGCCGC
>DASUZG010000067.1:0-6575 GCA_036376995.1 Azonexus sp.
CGTCACCTTGCCGCAATGGGAGCCCAAGTCACCGTCGTTGGCCAAACCTTCCGTGATGCAGGAATCCCCGGTATTGCGTTCATTCAGGCAGACCTGACACTGATGCGTGAGGCGAAACGGGTTGCTGCGTTGTTACCGGCAGAAACGGCAGACCTGTTGGTGTTCACGGCTGGCATCTTTGCCTCTCCGCAGCGCCAGGAAACCGCCGAAGGCATTGAACGAGACCTGGCAGTGAGCTATCTCAATCGACTGGTTATCCTGCGTGGTGTTGCTGAACGCCTCGGTTCTTCGAGACCCAACGCCAAAGCCAAGCCACGCATTTTCAACATGGCCTATCCGGGCTCCGGGCAGCTCGGCAATCCGACAGACCTCAACTCCAATAGTACCTACAGCGCCATGAGCGCGCACATGAACACCGTTGCGGCGAACGAGGCCTTGGTTCTCGACGGTGCCAAGCGCTACCGCCATCTGGCAGTCTTTGGCCTGAATCCCGGACTCATCAAAACCAGCATCCGAGACAACTTGTTCGGCAAGGGCTCTTGGAAGTCTCGAATGATGGAGACAGTAATCGGCTGGGTGACACCGACTGCGGACGAATATGCGTCGGCCATCGCGCCTTTGCTGACCAGCCCCGACCTTGAGAGCCATAGCGGCGCACTTTTCAATCGCAAGGGCGAACCCATCAGGCCATCCAAGGGCATGACGGATGAACACATCGCCCGCCTTATCAAAGCATCAGACGACGTGCTTGGCACCACAGGCTAATTACAACAGCACTCATTACTTTCGTTTCACGCCAAAAGGATTTCGCCATGAAAGAACAGATATTTTCACCCGTACAAGTTGGTCGCTACACCCTGCAAAATCGCCTGGTCATGGCCCCGATGACCCGCAGTCGTGCCGAATTCGACGGCACCCCTGGCAATCTGGCAGTCGATTATTACGCCCAGCGCGCCAGCATCGGCCTCATCATTGCCGAAGGAACGCAGCCTTCTGATGATGGTCAGGGCTATTTGACTACCCCGGGCATCTATACCGATGCCCATGTCGCCGGCTGGCGAGCAGTTGCCGATGCGGTGCACACAAAAGGCAGCCATCTGTTCATCCAGTTGATGCACGCCGGCCGCATGTCACACCCCGACAATACGCCGCATCACCGGCAAGGCGTTGCACCTTCGGCAATTGCACCAAATGCCGGCACGTTTACGCCAACGGGGATGCAGGACATTCCGGTGCCGCGTGCATTAACCACCGAAGAAGTCCGGCAAACGGTCGCAGATTTCCGCTTGGCTGCCCGTCGCGCGATTGAATCGGGAGCCGATGGTGTCGAAATACATGGGGCGAACGCATACCTCATCCAGCAGTTTTTCGCGCCAAGCGCCAACACGCGCACCGACGAATACGGCGGTAGCATCGAGAACCGGGCGCGCTTTGCCATTGAAGTAGCCAAAGCCATTGCCGAGGAAATTGGCCCGGACCGGACTGGCATTCGCCTCTCGCCGGGAACCGCCATGTGGGGTATCGACGAAGGCAGCGAAGGTCCGGTGCTGTACCGTTATCTGGTCACCGAACTCAACAAACTGGGACTTGCTTACCTGCACCTCATGCATCTAGGCAACGATGCGTTGCTGGCCGACATTCGCCAAATTTGGCGACAGGCCCTCATCGTGAATCGCCCTGGGCGCCCACGGGAACAAGTCGGCTCTGATGTAACGAGCGGACTGGCAGACCTAGAGGCCTATGGTCAGATGGTTCTAGCCAATCCAGATTTTGTCGAACGCCTCAAGGCGAATGCACCGATGAATGAGGCAGACCGGAATAGCTATTTCGGCGGTGACTCACGCGGCTACACTGACTACTTAACGCTGAATCAGGCACTGCCAGCCTAAGCTGGTTGCTGAGGAGTTAACATGGAAACCCTGAATCATCAAAGCACAGAGGTCCTGAATTTTTGGTTCAGGGAACTAACTCCGCACCAATGGTTTCGCGGCGGGGCCGAACTTGATGAACTCATCACCCGCCGCTTTGCGCCGCTCCTGGGTACGGCCATTCGGAATGAGTGCGATGATTGGGCGGCAACGCCCCGCGGTCGCCTCGCGCTCATCATCCTGCTTGACCAGTTCTCCCGGCATGTTTTCCGCGATACAGCTCAGTCCTTCGCGCTGGACATCAAAGCTCAGCATCTATGTATCGAAGGGATTGAAGGCGGGATGGATGCTGCCCTGACTTCAACCGAGCGGCATTTTTTCTACATGCCTTTGATGCACTCTGAGGACATGAAGCTTCAAGCACTCAGTATCGAGAAATTTACAGCACTGAGAAATGAGGCGGAGGCAATTCTGGGATTTGCGAAGGGGCATGCCTCGATGGTTGAGCGCTTTGGGCGTTTCCCGCATCGCAACGAATCGTTGCAGCGAATCTCTACGCCTCAGGAAGAGGAATTTCTCCGGTCTAGTGGAAACATCTTCCGGAAGAAGTAGCCACCCGACACGTTAGGCCCGGGGGGCCGCTCTTGGTCTAACAACAGTCAGTGATGTCGTTGTAGGTCACCGGCTGCATTGGGTCGGGTGCCGTCCTACACGGCAAATGAAAGTAGACGTTCGTCGCCAACCTTGCTCTAACGACAGCTGACCGCCAGATACCGGCTGCTCATGCGGCACAGGCTGTATGTCTGCAAAGGCCGATTTGTTGCCTGATGTTCTCAGCATGAGGCGGGTACTCGGCCTTTGCTGCCGTTGGAACACCTCCGAGCTACGTCAGCAATGTGGTTGCTTGCTGGCGGTGGGGGTGATTTCTGTGCGGCTTGTGTGGCTGTGAGGACTTGCAGCTGAGCTGCTGATTGGTGCAAGTAAAGCGCCCCGAAATTTCTGGGGCGTTTTTTATTTGCAGGGATGCATTTGTATAACGGCAAATCAGGTTGTGACTTGGGGCGCTAAGTGAGGGCTAGCTCACCCGTCTGCTGCCCCCCCACCCAGCTTGCTGGCAAGGAAATCGTCATAGCCCTTGTTGACCAGTTCGTAGGTCTTCATGACGCCGCTTTCGATATCGCCGCTGAACACCTGCAACCCTTGCAGAATCTCCTTGGCTTCGTTGAAGCCTTGTTCAAATCCGCCGCGGATCAGCTCGATGAAGTCCTTGGCCACCTGATCCGGGTCGTCGTTGGGACGTTGAGCGGCGTAGGCGTCGAAAAAACCCGTCGATAAGGTGAGGATGCGTTGGGCGGTCGCTTCGGGCGAGTTGTCCTCGCTCAGCTTGGCCTGGAGCGCATCCGGGCCGAGCGTCGGTTCCAGCAGTTCGTTGATGCGCTCGATGGCGCTGCGAAACAGCAGCGCCTGCGACTGGTTGCCGGCGTTCAGCGAGACCTCCGCCGAGGCTTCGAGTATCTGCAAGTTGAGTTCGTCACGGGCGCTTCTGGTGGCCGCCGGCGTTTCGGCGCGCGCTGTTTCCGTGCGCGGCACTCCTCGGGCTTGTTCCGCCTGAATCGGCAAAGACGTCTGATACAGCTTGGCAGCAGTTGTCGGGACCATGACCGCCTCCATGCAAGCGCCAACCACATCGGCCGCCACCGCCATGGCCGACGGCCGCTCATGCAGGTTGAACACACTCATCTTAGGCGACACTGAGCAAAGGGCCAGTCCGAGCAAAGCTGCATTTCTAGCGAAAGCCAATTCGCCGACATACTGCTCAAGGCTCTACCACGGTGCTCCCGAACGCCAAGGGAACTCGCCCCCACCGCCCCCCTCTACACCATCGGCAATATCAGCCTCATAATCCAGTACGACCACATGACTGCGCAGGAGACCTTCATGGTTACCAATGCCCATCGTCTGACCGTCTCGATGCTGGCCGGCGCGTTTGCGCTGACGGCTTGCTACACCACGCCACCGCCGCCCCCTCCGCCGGCGGCCACGGTCACAGTGACGACCACCACCAAGCAGGTGCCGCAGGGCAAGAATGAACAGTTGGTGGCACCGATTGCGCTGTATCCGGATGCGCTGGTGGCGCAGATTCTGATGGCTTCCACCTATCCGCTCGAAGTCGTCGAGGCGGCGCGCTGGTCGAAGGAGAATCCGAAGCTTCAGGGCAGCGCGCTGGAATCGGCCATGCAGAGCCAGAACTGGGATCCGAGCGTGAAGTCGCTGACGGCCTTCCCGCAGGTGCTGCAGATGATGAACGACAAGCTCTCGTGGATGCAGCAGTTGGGCGATGCCTTCCTGGCCGATCAGAAGGGGGTCATGGATGCGATCCAGCGCCTGCGCAAAGCCGCCTACGACCAGGGCAACCTGAAGAGCGGCAAGGAGTTGAACGTCCGCGTCGAGCCCGGGGCGACGACCACCGAGACGATCATCAGGATCGAGCCGGTGACCTCGACCATCGTCTATGTGCCGACCTACGATCCGACCTACATCTACGGCCCGTGGCCGTATGCAGCCTACCCTCCCTATTACTACTATCCGCCGGGCTATTACGGCGGCGCGGCGTTCTGGGGCTTCACGGCCGGCGTGATCGTCGGCGGCGCGCTGTGGGGCGACTGCGATTGGCATGGCGGCGACGTCCATATCGACCATCACAAGTACAACAACTTCAACCGCACCAACATTTCCGGCGACCGCAAGTGGAACCACAACGTCGATCACCGGCGCGGGGTCGGCTATCGCGACCAGGCGGTGGCCAACCGCTTCAACCGGCCCGGCGCCAGCACGCGCGACATGCAGGCACGCGAGCAATTCCGCGGCCGCGGTGATTCCGTCGGCAACCGGCAGGCGGGCGGTTTTGGCGGCGTCGATGCCGGCAACCGGGCACGCGACTTCGGCAACCGCGGCGCCGCAAGCCGTGGTTCCAGCTTTGGCGGCGGCGGCTTCGGCGGTGGCGGTCGCGGTGGCTTCGGCGGCGGTGGCGGCCGCGGCGGCCGGCGCTGAACTGATCGATGACACACAATATTCTGAGAGGCCACGCCATGCTCGTACGCCCCACGCCCCTGCGCCAGAAGACCGGACGGCTGCTTGCCGCCGGCGCCCTGGCCCTTTCGCTGTCCTTCGCGGCCCCGGCCGCGCCGACCCAACAGCTCACCTTCAGCAGCACGGAAGCGGCGGTCGCCGCCCTCGTCGACGCGGTACGCAGCGGCGACAAGGCGCATCTGAAAAAGCTGCTCGGTCCGAAGTCGGAGCGACTGATTGCCGCCGACCCGGTAATCGCGCAGCGCGAACAGGCCATTTTCGTGGCCGCCTTCGAGCAAGGGCACGACATTCAGATGGAAGGTCAGAAGAAGGCCAGCCTGGTGGTCGGCAGGGACAACTGGCCCTTCCCGGTGCCCCTCGTCAACACTGGCAAGGGCTGGCGCTTCGACACCAGCGCCGGCCTGCAGGAAATTCTCCACCGGCGCATCGGCCGCAACGAACTGAACGCCATCCAGGTGCTGCTGGCCATCGTCGATGCCCAGCGCGAATACGCCTCGGCCGATCACGACGGCGACGGCCTGATCGAGTACGCCCCGAAGTTCGAGAGCGACCCCGGCAAGAAGAACGGGCTCTACTGGCCGACCCAGCCGGGCGAGCACGAAAGCCCGCTCGGGCCGCTGGTGGCGCGGGCGACCAGGGCCGGCTACGCCTCGCCGGAGGTGCAGCAGGCGGCCCAGCCCTACTGGGGCTACTACTACCGCCTGCTCGTCGGTCAAGGTGCGGCGGCCAAGGGCGGCGCCTACAGCTACATGGCCGGCAGCCGCATGCTGGGCGGCTTCGCCGTGGTGGCCTACCCGGCCCATTACGGCAATTCGGCCGTCAAGAGCTTCATCGTGAACCAGGACGGCACGGTCTTCGAAAAAGACCTCGGGCCGAAATCGAAGCAGATCGCCGAAGCGATGACGGCCTTCAACCCGGACAAGGGCTGGGAGGCCGTGGCGACGGCGGACGGCAAGTAGCCGGCCCGCCGCTTAGTCGAGGGTCAGCAGCGACAGCACCCGCTCGCGGGTGATCGAGACCAGCGCCGGGGCGATGGCCGAGTAGATCTGGTACGACGGCTGGCTGCCCAGGTTCTCGAATTCGGCCGCGAAGGCGACGGCCCATTCCTGGTCGGCGGCGGTCACCGGTTCCGTGGCGCGGCTGCGCGCATCGGCCAGCGCCCGGTGGATCATGTCGCGGGCCTGGCGGATGCGGGCCAGGGCGTCGATCACTTCGGCCAGGCTGCGGCGCAGCACTTCGGGATTGCCGGTCTGCCAGTTGCCGGGGCGGATGGCGTCGGCTTCGGCATCAGTGCGCACGCGGGTCAGTTGTCCGCTCGGGAAACGGCCGCCCGAACCCTTCACCGCCAGCGTATCGCGCACCGTCGGCCAGGCCGCTTCCGGCACGCTGAAATTGAGGCCGCCCGTCTTGTCCGGCGTGACGCGGATGTCGGCCGGTGCCAGCGCCTGGTCGAAGCGTCGGGCAAGCGCCGCTTCCGATAGTTTCGGGTCGACTGCCGCAACCAGCAGGCGCTGGCCGATGCCGCCCACCGAAAAGGCCAGGGTTTCCTTGTCGCCCGACTGCAGCGTGTTGCTGTCGAGGCCGCGAATCTTGAACTGCTGACGTGCCGGAGTGGCG
>DASUZG010000068.1:0-8631 GCA_036376995.1 Azonexus sp.
CTGGAAAAGATGCCGAAGAAGGAAGCGCTGACCTTCCGTCGCGAACTGGAAAAGCTGCAGAAGTCCATCGGCGGCATCAAGGATATGGCCGGCCTGCCGGACGCCATCTTCGTCATCGACGTCGGCTACCACAAGATCGCCATCACCGAAGCCGAAAAGCTCGGCATCCCGGTCATCGGCGTGGTCGACACCAACCACTCCCCGGACGGCGTTTCCTACGTCATCCCGGGTAACGACGACTCTTCCCGCGCCATCCAGCTGTACGCCCGCGGCGTGGCCGATGCCATCCTCGAAGGCCGCAGCCAGGTCGTCCAGGAAATCGTTGCCGCCGGCGGCGACGACGAATTCGTCGAAGTCCAGGAAGAATCCGCCCAGTAAGGTCGTAGCGGCGGAGCCTGCGGGCTCCGCCGGTTTTACAAGCTCAGGAGAACAAATATGGCGGCAATTACCGCAAGCATGGTGTCTGAACTGCGCGGCAAGACCGATGCACCCATGATGGAATGCAAGAAGGCGCTGACCGAGGCCGATGGCGACATGGCCAAGGCCGAGGAAATCCTCCGCGTCAAGCTGGGCAACAAGGCCTCCAAGGCCGCTGCCCGTATCGCTGCCGAAGGCATCGTGGCCGTCAGCATCGCGGCCGATGGCAAGACCGGCGCGATCATCGAAGTCAACTCGGAAACCGACTTCGTTGCCAAGAACGACGAATTCATCGCCCTGGCCAACGGCTGTGCCGCCCTGGTCGCCGGCAAGAACCCGGCCGACGTGGCCGCCCTGTCGGCGCTGCCGATGGGCGAGGGTACCGTCGAGTCCACCCGTTCTGCCCTGGTCGGCAAGATCGGCGAGAACATGACGATCCGCCGCTTCGTCCGTTTCGAAGCCAAGGGCAAGCTGGTCTCCTACATCCACGGTGGCGCCAAGGTTGGCGTCGTGGTCGATGTGGTCGGCGGCGACGAGCAGCTGGGCAAGGATCTGGCGATGCACATCGCCGCTTCCAAGCCGAAGTCGCTGGATGCCTCCGGCGTGTCGGCCGACCTGCTCGACACCGAGCGTCGCGTCGCCATCGAGAAGGCCCGCGAAGCCGGCAAGCCGGAAGCGATGCTGGAAAAGATCGCCGAAGGTACCGTCCAGAAGTACCTGAAGGACGTGACCCTGCTCGGCCAGGTTTTCGTCAAGGCCGCCGACGGCAAGCAGACCATCGAGCAGCTGCTGAAGGAAAAGGGCGCTTCCGTCGCCGCCTTCACGCTGTACATGGTCGGCGAAGGCATCGAGAAGAAGGTCGACGACTTCGCTGCCGAAGTCGCCGCCCAGGCCGCAGCCGCCGCTGCTAAGAAGTAATCCAGAAGGAAAATGCCGATGACCGCACCCAAGTACAAGCGAATTCTCCTGAAACTCTCCGGCGAGGCCCTGATGGGCAGCGACGCCTACGGCATCAACCCGCAGACCATCGCGGCGATCTGCGGAGAGATCAAGGCGGTCGCCGACCTGGGTGTGGAAATCGGCGTCGTGATCGGCGGTGGCAACATCTTCCGCGGCATGGCCGGCACGGCCACCGGGATGGATCGCGCCACGGCGGATTACATGGGCATGCTGGCCACGGTGATGAATGCCATGGCGCTGTCCGACGCGATGCGTCAATGCGGCCTGAATGCCCGTGTGCAGTCGGCCCTGAATATCGAGCAGGTGGTCGAGCCCTACATTCGCGGCAAGGCCATCCGCTATCTCGAAGAAGGCAAGATCGTGATCTTCGGTGCCGGCACCGGCAACCCCTTCTTCACCACCGATACCGCTGCAGCGCTGCGCGGCTCGGAAATCGGCGCGGAAATCGTGCTGAAGGCGACCAAGGTCGACGGCATCTACACGGCCGACCCGAAGAAGGATCCTTCGGCGACGCGCTTCGACAAGATCAGCTTCAACGAAGCGATCTCGAAAAACCTGGCGGTCATGGATGCCACCGCCTTCGCGCTGTGCCGCGACCAGAAACTGCCGATCAACGTGTTCTCGATCTTCAAGACCGGCGCGCTCAAGCGCGTGGTCTGCGGCGAAGACGAAGGCACGCTGGTCTATTGCTGAGGGAGAGACTGATGATTGCCGAAATCAGGAAGAACGCCGAACACAAGATGCAGAAGTCCCTGGAGGCGCTGAAGAACGACCTCCAGAAGATCCGTACCGGCCGTGCCCACACCGGCCTGCTCGACCATGTCCAGGTCGATTACTACGGTTCGCCGGTACCGGTGAACCAGGTGGCCAACATCACCCTGGTCGATGCCCGTACCCTCGGCGTCCAGCCGTGGGAAAAGAACATGGTGCAGAAGGTCGAGAAGGCCATTCGCGACTCCGACCTCGGCCTCAACCCGGCCACCCAAGGTGAACTGATCCGCGTGCCGATGCCGGCACTGACCGAGGAACGCCGTCGCGAGATGACCAAGGTCGTCAAGAACGAAGGCGAGGGCGCCAAGGTGGCGATCCGCAACCTGCGCCGCGATGCCATCGCGCATCTGAAGGACTCGCAGAAGAAGGGCGAGATTCCCGAGGATGACGAGCGCCGCGCCCAGGATGACATTCAGAAGCTGACCGACAAGTACATCGCCGAAGTCGACAAGATGCTCGCCCAGAAAGAGGCCGAGCTGATGCAGGTTTGATCGCCGTCCAAAGCTGATTTCCAGCTGCATGGCGCTTTTTTCCAGTTCGACGCGACAGGTTCCCGAGGCGGTGGCCATGCCCCGGCACGTCGCCGTGATCATGGACGGCAACGGGCGCTGGGCGAAGAAGCGCCTCTTGCCGCGCGTCGCCGGCCACGTCAAGGGTGTCGAACTGGTACGCGAAATGGTGCGCGCCTGCCTTGAGCGCGGCATCGGCTACCTGACGCTGTTCGCCTTCTCCTCCGAGAACTGGCGCCGGCCGCAGGAGGAAGTCACGCTGCTGATGCAGCTGTTCGTCAAGGCGCTGGAACAGGAAGTCGAGAAACTCGGCCGCAACGGCGTGCGCCTGCGCATCATCGGCGACCTTTCACGCTTCGATCCGCATCTGCAGGAACTGATCCGCCGGGCCGAAGAGCGGACCGCCGGCAACAACCGCCTCGAACTGACCATCGCCGCCAATTACGGCGGCCGCTGGGACATCATGCAGGCCGCCAACCGCCTGGCGCAGGCCAGCCCGGAACGTCTCGGCGCCTGGACCGAGAACGATCTCGAGCCCTACCTGTCGATGCATTTCGCACCGGAGCCGGATCTGTTCATCCGTACCGGCGGCGAGGAACGCATCAGCAATTTCCTGCTCTGGCAACTGGCCTACACGGAACTCTATTTCACGCCCACGCTGTGGCCGGACTTCGACACCGCCGAGTTCGACAAGGCCATCGCTTCCTTCCAGAAACGCGAACGGCGTTTTGGCCGGACCAGCGAACAGCTGACGGAAAAACCCGATGCTTAGAACGCGCGTCATCACGGCACTGGCCCTGATGGCATTGCTGCTGCCCAGCCTCTTCTGGCTGCCGCAGTCCGCTTGGGCATTGCTGATCGCCGCATTCATCGGCATCGGTGCCTGGGAGTGGGGCAGCCTGCTCGGCTGGGGCAGTCCGGCGCGGATCATGCTCGGCCTCGCCACAGCGGCGCTCTGCGCGGCACTGGCGCTGGCCGATCCGGCGGCCATCGGCGCGGCTGGATTCGTGCCCGCCCAGCCGTGGGTGCAGGCTTTCTACCTGGCCTCGGTGATGTTCTGGTGTCTGGTCATTCCGTTCTGGCTGCGCGGCAAATGGGCTCTCAACGGTACAGCCGGACTGCTGGTCGGCGCCGTGGTGCTGCTGCCGACGTGGCTGGCGATGGTGCAGTTGCGGGCGCTGGGGCCGGCTGTGCTGCTGGCCGTCTTTGCCGTCGTCTGGGTGGCCGATATCGCTGCCTATTTTGCCGGCCGGCGCTTCGGCAAGCACAAGCTGGCGCCCTCGATCAGTCCGGGCAAGACCCGGGAAGGCGCCTATGGTGCCGCTGCCGGCGTGCTGGTGTACGGCCTGCTCGTCGGCCATTTCTTCTTCGCCAGCCTGATGCCGCTGCCGTTGTGGGTCGCCGCGCTGGTCGCCGTCACCGCGGTCAGCATCGTCGGCGACCTGTTCGAGTCGCTCCTGAAGCGCAAGGCCGGCATCAAGGACAGCAGCAACATCCTGCCGGGGCATGGCGGCGTGCTCGATCGCATCGACAGCCTGACCTCGACGCTGCCCATCGTCGCCGCCCTGTGGCTCTTTTTCCTGCACGCATCGCCATGATCCGGCAAAACATCACCGTCCTCGGTTCTACCGGCTCGATCGGCGTCAGCACGCTGGACGTCATCCGCCGCCATCCCGATCGCTACCGCGCCTATGCGCTGTGTGCCCACAGCCAGGTGGACAAGCTGTTCGCCCAGTGCCAGGAGTTCCGGCCGGTCTTTGCCGTCGTCCGCGACGAGCAGCTGGCCGCCGATCTGGCCGGCCGCTGCCGGGCGGCCGGGCTGGAGACGCAGGTGCGCTGCGGCCTGGCGGCGCTGATCGAGTTGTCGGCGGCCCCGGAAGTCGATGCCGTGATGGCCGCCATCGTCGGTGCCGCCGGTCTCGAACCGACGCTGGCGGCAGCGCGGGCCGGCAAGAAGGTGATGCTGGCCAACAAGGAAGTGCTGGTCATGGCCGGCGAGCTGTTCATGCATGCGGTGCGCGAGCACGGTGCGACCCTGCTGCCGGTCGATAGCGAGCACAACGCCATCTTCCAGTCGCTGCCGGCCGATTTCGGCCGCGGGCTGGCGGCCTGCGGCGTTCGGCGGATTCTGCTGACGGCCTCCGGTGGCCCGTTCCGCAACACGGCGCTGGCCGATCTGCATAACGTGACTCCGGAACAGGCTTGCGCCCATCCGAACTGGGTTATGGGGCGCAAGATTTCCGTCGATTCGGCGACCATGATGAACAAGGGGCTGGAAGTCATCGAAGCGCGCTGGATTTTCGATGCCGCGCCGGAGCTGATCCAGGTCGTGGTGCATCCGCAGAGCGTGATGCACTCGGCGGTGCAGTACGCCGACGGCTCAGTACTGGCGCAACTGGGCAATCCCGACATGCGCACGCCGATCGCCTACGCCATGGCCTGGCCCGAGCGGATCGAGGCTGGGGTCGAGGCGCTCGACCTGTTCGCGGTCGGCCGTCTCGATTTCCAGCCGCCCGATCTCGAGCGCTTCCGCTGCCTGCAGCTGGCCTACGACGTGCTGCACGAAGGCGGCACCGCGCCGGCTATCCTCAATGCCGCCAACGAGGTGGCGGTAGCTGCTTTCCTCGACCGGCAACTGCCGTTCCTCGGAATTGCCCGCGTCAACGAAGCGGTACTGGCGGCGTTGCCGGCCGGTCCCGAAGGCAGCCTGGCCGACGTGCTGGCTGCCGATGCCGAAGCCCGCCGCTGCGCCGGGCAGATGATCCAGGAGCGGCGTTTCGCGTGAGCGAACTTCCGTTCTATCTGGCGGCCTTCGCGGTCGTCATCGGTGTCCTGGTCGTCGTTCATGAGTACGGACACTACGCCGTCGCCCGCCTGTGTGGCGTCAAGGTACTGCGTTTTTCGTTCGGCTTTGGCCGGACCATTTGGTGCAAGCGCCTGGGGCGCGACGGCACCGAGTGGGCAATCAGCGTCTTCCCGCTCGGCGGCTACGTCAAGATGCTCGACGAACGCGAAGGCGAAGTTGCGCCGGAAGAAGCGCACCGGGCCTTCAATCGGCAATCGGTCGGCCGGCGCAGCCTGATCGTCGCGGCCGGGCCGGCCGCCAACTTCCTGTTGGCAATCCTGCTTTACTGGGGCGTTTTCATGCACGGCAGCGACGAGTTGCTGCCGATCCTCGGCACGCCGCCGGCCGGATCGCCGGCGGCCATGGCCGCGGTCGCCAACGGCGAGCAGGTGCGTACGGTGGACGGGCAAGCGGTGGCGACCTGGAACGATCTGCGCTGGCTGCTGCTGCACAAGGCCGTCGACCAGGAAAGTACCGACCTGGAAGTGATCAACGAGCGCGGCGACATCGCCATTCGCCGGCTGTACCTTACCGCCGCCGGGGAGCAGGGGTGGGAGGGCGATGTCCTCGAACGGCTGGGTATCGGTTTCTTCCGGCCGCAGGTTCCCCCGGTGATCGGGCGGGTGGTCGAGGGCGGCCCGGCGGCGCGTGGCGGCCTGCGTCCGGGCGATCGGGTGCTGGCTCTGGATGGCCGCCCGATCGCGTTGTGGCATGAACTGGTCCTGTACATCCGCGAGGCGGCGGATCGCCCGGTACGGGTCGAGTTCGTCCGCGACGGGCAGGCAATGGCCGTGGAAGTCGTGCCGAACAATGTCGTCGAGCGCGGGTTGCGGGTCGGCAAGATCGGTGTCGCGGTCGCCGAGACCGGGAATTTGCAGCGCGAAGTCCGCACCTTCGTCCGCTACGGCTTTTTCGAAGCTGGGCGCAAAGCCCTCAGCGAAACCTGGGACAAATCGGTATTCAGCCTGATCATGCTGGGGCGGATGCTGACCGGCGAAGTTTCGTGGAAAAACCTCTCCGGGCCGGTGACGATCGCGGACTATGCCGGACAGTCAGCCAGGCTGGGGCTGGATTACTATGTCAAGTTCATGGCGCTGGTCAGCATCAGCCTTGGCGTCCTGAACCTGCTGCCCATCCCGGTGCTGGACGGCGGGCATTTGATGTATCATATGATTGAAGTCGTCAGGCGGAAGCCGCTCTCCGAGCGCGCCATGGGAATCGCCCAGCAGATCGGGATCTCCCTGTTATTCGCCTTGATGGCTTTCGCCTTTTTTAACGACTTGAACCGCCTGTTTTCGGGCTGAATATGAATCGATCCCTGCTGTCCGCTTTGATAGCCAGCTTGTTCGCCTTGCCGGCGCTGGCCTTTGAACCCTTTGCCGTCAAGGATATCCGCGTCGAAGGCATACAGCGGACAGAAGCCGGAACGGTCTTCAGCTACCTTCCGGTCAAGGTCGGCGACACGCTGACTGCCGAAAAATCTGCCCAGTCGATCAAGGCCCTGTTTGCCACAGGCTTCTTCAAGGACGTCCGCATCGAAGTCGAAAAGGACGTCATGGTGGTGGTCGTCCAGGAACGCCCGGCCATCGCCCGGATCGATTTCGTCGGCATGAAGGAATTCGAGAAGGACGCCATCGTCAAGGCGCTCAAGGAAACCGGCATCGGCGAAGGGCGGATCTTCGACCGGGCACTGCTCGACAAGGCTGAGCAGGAACTCAAGCGGCAATACCTGTCGCGCGGCAAGTATGCGGCCAATATCACCACCACGGTCACGCCGCTGGAACGCAACCGCGTCGGCATCAATTTCAATATTGACGAAGGTGACGCCGCCAAGATCAAGCAGATCAACATCGTCGGCAGCAACGCCTTTTCCGAAAAGACGCTGATCGGCCTGTTCGAACTGACCACGCCGGGCTGGCTCACCTGGTACACCAAGAACGACCAGTATTCCCGCCAGAAGCTGGCGGCTGATCTGGAAAAACTGAAATCGTTCTACATGAACCAGGGCTATCTGGAATTCAACGTCGAGTCGACGCAGGTTTCCATTTCCCCGGACAAGCAAGACGTGTACATCACCGTCAATGTCAGCGAAGGGGCGCGCTATCAGGTCTCGTCGGTGAAGCTGGCCGGCGATTTCACGGTGCCCGAGGATGAGCTGAAGAAGCTGGTGACGATCAAGCCGGGCGATGTCTTTTCCCGCGAACAGCTGAACAACACCACCAAGGCCATCGGTGACCGTCTCGGCAAGGAAGGCTATGCCTTCGCCAACGTCAACGCCGCGCCGGAAGTGGACAAGGACAAGCGGCGGGTGGCATTCACCATTTTTGTCGATCCCGGCAAACGCGTCTATGTCCGGCGCATCAATGTCACCGGCAATACCAAGACGCGCGACGAAGTGGTTCGCCGCGAACTGCGCCAGATGGAAGGTGGCTGGTACGACGCGGAACGCGTTACGGCATCCAAGGAACGCGTCAACCGGCTGGGCTACTTCACCGATGTGGGATTGGAGACGCCCGCGGTACCGGGCACGGCCGATCAGGTCGACGTCAACCTGAACGTGACCGAGAAACCGACCGGCAACCTGATGCTGGGTGTCGGTACGTCCAGTACCGACAAGCTCATCCTGTCCGGTTCCATTTCGCAGAACAACTTCATGGGCAGCGGCAACAACGTGGCGATCCAGGTCAATTCGGCCAAGTCGCACCGGACCTATGTGCTGTCGCACACGAATCCCTATTTCACCATCGACGGTGTCAGCCAGGGCTTCGACATCTATCACCGGACGGTCGACACCAGCGATACGGAACTGGCCTACTACAAGTCCGAATCGACCGGCGCCGGCATGCGCTTCGGTTTCCCGATTGGCGAGAAGGAATCCCTGGGCTTCGGTCTGGGCCTCGATTCGACCCAGATTACCGTCGATGGCACGAGTCCGAAGCGTTACCGGGATTTCGTCAAATATCCGAGCGCAGATTCCGATCGCAACCTGACGGTTCCGCTTACGCTGAACTGGACCAGCGATGGTAAGGACAGCTTCTTCTTCCCGACCAAGGGCACCTACCAGAAGGCTGCCATCGAAGTCGCGCTGCCCGGCGGCGACCTGCAGTACTACCGCGCGACCTACCAGTT
>DASUZG010000069.1:0-3143 GCA_036376995.1 Azonexus sp.
CTGTTTCCTTTCCTCGTCGCCGTTGGCGTTTGTTATGGCGGGCGACGGATTGGCCCGATGGTCGGGCGGCCTGAGTGACCCCGACGCAGCCTTGCCGGGGGAATGAATCAATGGGGTGAATCCTGCACAAGAACCTACGAATACCGGGGGCTGCTCGGAATTACTGCGGGCGATACATCACGCATTGAACTGATTATTCTACATTTTTTTCACCGGCACCGCCAGCGTAGCGGTGCCGGGTGCGCTCAGGGGGCCGGATTGGTATAGCGCAGATGTACTTCGTCGATCGCTGCCAGCAGTTCAGGTGGTAGCAGCGTTTGCGTCGCCGGCAGGGTTTCCTGCAGTTGTTTGAACGACGAGGCGCCGATGATGGTGCTGGCAACGAACCAGCGCGAGCGCACGAAGCCGAGCGCCAGCTGCGTCGGCGTCAGGCCGTGGGCGCGGGCCAGGTCGGCGTAGGCGCGGGTGGCCGGGGCGACGTTGGGCTTGGTGTAGCGCTGGCCGAAATGCGGCCATTGCGTCAGGCGGCCGGGCGCCGCCGGGTCGGCCAGGTACTTGCCGGTCAGGTGGCCGAAGGCCAGCGGCGAGTAGGCGAGCAGGCCGACCTGTTCGCGGTGGCAGACTTCGGCCAGGCCGCCCTCGAACGTCCGGTTCAACAGATGGTAGGCATTTTGCGTCGAGACGATGCGCGGCAGGCCGAGTTCGTCGGCCAGGCGGACGAACTGCATGACGCCCCACGGGTGCTCGTTGGATACGCCGACGTAACGCACCTTGCCTTCGCGCACCAGTTCGCCCAGGACTTCGAGCTGGACGCGGATCGGCGTGCATTCGCGTTCCTTGTCGGGCTCGTACTGCCATTGGCCGAACATCGGCTGGTTGCGCTCCGGCCAGTGCAATTGGTAGAGATCGACGTAATCGGTCTGCAGGCGGCGCAGCGAACCTTCGATGGCGGCGCGGATGTTGGCGCGGTCGAGGGCCGGCGGGCCGTTGCGGATCCAGCCCAGGCTGCGCGCCGGGCCGGCGACCTTGGTCGCGACCAGGATCTGGTCTCGCTGTTGCTTAGCCAGCCAGCGGCCGACGATGCTTTCCGAAGCGCCGCAGGTTTCGGCGCGCGGCGGCACGGCGTACATCTCCGCGGTATCGATGAAATTGACGCCGGCGGCCAGCGCATAGTCGAGCTGCCGGTGGGCATCCTCTTCGCCGGTCTGTTCGCCGAAGGTCATCGTGCCGAGGCAGACATCGGGCACGACCAGGTTGCCTGGGCCGAGCGCTCGTTTCTGGAATGCTGTCATTTTGGGGCTCCGTGGAGGGATGGCGGATCAGGGCTGTTCTTCGAGTACGCCGTAGATCAATACGTGGCGTTCGAGTATTTCGTCGTACGCGGCCGGGACGATGGCCAGGCGGTGCAGCCCCGGGTCGCTGCAATGCCTGTCGACCCAGCTTTCCGCGGCGGCGCGTGCTGCGTCGAAGCTGTCGAACAGGCCGGACAGGAGCGGCGAGCGGACCGGCAGGAATTCGCCGCAGACCCGATCGAGCAACTGGTCGCTACCCAGTTGCTGGACGGCGTAGCCGCCGGCTGGTCGCGGCAGTGGCAGGTTTTCGAGGTCGAAGCGGTCGCCGAAAGTGTCGTCAGTGTATGTGAAGCGAGGCATGCACCATTTTAGCGCGGGCGCTTGAGGGGCTCTCTGCCCATATATATATGTATGGAGGCGTACCCGAGGCTCAGGCCGGAATGTCGGGAACCAGCATTTGTTCGAGCAGCAGGATGCGGTCCTTCAGTGCCAGCTTGCGCTTCTTCAGGCGCCGGACCAGCAGATCGTCCGGCGGCGGGTTCTCGATCAGGTGGGTAATCACCAGGTCGAGGTCGCGATGCTCGGTCTGCAATTCGTGCAACTGGCAACGAATGTCGCCGATATCGGCATCGCTCAACGGTTGAATGGCCATGTCGGACTCCTGACAGCTCCCAGTGATTTGCTAGAATAACTTGAACAACCAGACGGGAGGAGAGAGAAATGCAGCATCATGTGATTGTGTCGTTCGGCAAGGATCGCGAATACGAGTTCAAGCTGGCAGGCGGCGCTCCCGCCGACGAAGCCCGGCAATGGTTCGATCGTGAATTCACCGCCCTCGAATGCGATGTGGCGACGCCGACTGGCAAGATCCTGGCCGTCGACCGCATCCTGAGCGTCGCCAAGTATGCCGGGGAAGAACGTTTCCGCGACCAGCGCACTTGGGCCGAGCAATTCGCCAAGAATACGGCCGCCATTCTCGGACGCGATCTGATCCGCGTCGATGTCGAGCACTACAGCATCGGCTACTGATGAACAAGGCGTTCGTGCGGGAGAGCGAGGGCGATGACGATGAAGAGCTTCAAGCTGCGCCCAGTCTCCCCGCGGGCACCCGCAATTACATAACCCCGGCGGGCCACGCCCGCCTGCGCGACGAACTGGAAGAGCTGGTCAAGCGCGAGCGCCCGCGCATCGTCGATATCGTCGCCTGGGCTGCGTCCAACGGCGACCGTTCGGAAAACGGCGACTATATATATGGCAAGCGTCGGTTGCGCGAGATCGACCGGCGCATCCGTTTCCTGACCAAGCGCCTGGAACTGGCCGAAGTGGTTGACCCTCTGCGCCAGGGCGACAATGACCAGATCTTCTTTGGTGCCCGAGTGACAGTTGCCGATGGCGACGGTAACGAAAGCACCTACACCATTGTCGGCGTTGACGAGGCGGATGCCGCCGCCGGGCGTATCAGCTGGGTCTCGCCGCTGGCCCGCGCCCTGATCAAGGCGCGCTGCGGTGATGCCATTCGTTTCCAGAGTCCGGTCGGCCCCCGCGAACTGGATATAGTAGACGTCCGCTACGAAGCGATCGCCTGACGGCAAAAATCGACTGTTATTGTTTTGCCCCAATATTTTCCGAATTGGGGTTGACGGGGGTTTTGGTCTCTATATAATGCGCACCTCTTCTGCAGCGGCGGGGTTTTCCGGCGGTTGGAGAGGAGGAGGAAAGAGAAAAAAGTTAAGCGAAAGTGCTTGACGAAGTGAAAGAAGTTCTTCATAATCTCGCCTCTCTGCTGCTGACGAATCAAACGAAACGGCGCGGCGGAAAAAGAAGTTCTTTAACAATTTGGACAACCGATAG
>DASUZG010000070.1:0-2113 GCA_036376995.1 Azonexus sp.
GCGATGGTGGCGCCGACCAGACGTTCGGCCACCTGCTCCGGCCGGGTCGCCGGGTATTCGATCCACTCATGCGGGAAGTCCGGCCGGCGGACCTCGGCGATGATCGACTCGCGTTCGAGATAGACGATGCGCTGCATCACACCGCCTGCAGCACATAAGGGGTGCCGGCGGCATCGGCAATGGCGCCAATCTGCACACCGAGGGCAGCGTTGCCGCGGTAGACCAGACGATCGACGCCAGCCACGCACAGGCCATCGATGGCCGCCGTGTCGCCCTGCAGCAGGTTGAGCACACCGGCCGGCCACTCGGCACGGGCCGACAGCTCGCACAGCGCAAAGACGGCGGCCGGCGCCCGCGGGCTCGGCTTGACCACCACGGACGCCCCGGCCAGCAGCGCCGGCGCGATGGCGGCGGCGGCCGCCGACAGCGGGCGCTCGGCATCGACGACGACGCCGACGATGCCGGTCTCGCCGACTTCGGCCCCGCGCAGCGCGGCGACCGCAGCCGCGACTTCGGCGGCGGCAGCGGTCTCGTCGAGCGCGATTTCCTGGCCCAGCAGCTTGGCGAAATGCCCGGCATAGCGCTCCAGCCCGTCGGCCAGTGCGCCCAGGCAGACGCGGCGGGCATTCAGGCCCATCTCGGCCCATTCCGGCTGGGCGCCGCGGGCGGCGGCGACCGCCGCAGCGGCCTCATCGGCACCGCACAGCGGCACCCGGCGCACGGCCTCGCCGGTATGCGGGCTGACCACGTCGTAGAAGGACTCGCCCATGCTCAGATAGGCATGACCGTTGATCCACAGGGGGATGGCTTTCGGGCCTTCGGCGGCGAATTCCATGTTCAAGCTCTCTTTCTTGCTGCGTAAAGTTCGTGAAAAGTCCGACCCGGCCCGACCGGCAAATCGCGCCCGCCGGTCCAGCCGGGCGCCAGGCCGAAGGCGCGGATGGCCGGTTCGGCGCCGGCCAGCCAGCGCAGGTAGCGGGCGGCGCCGGCGGCCAGCCAGCGATAGAGTCGCGGCCGGCCAGCCAGCCAGGCCCAGGCGGCAAGCGCCAGGCGCTGGCGGCGCGGGCGCAGGCCGCGGACGACCTGCTCCTCGCGCAGGCGGTGCATCAGCTTCGGCAAGGGAATGCGCACCGGGCAGACGCTGCCGCACTGGTTGCAGCCGGTGGTCGCATGCGGCAGGTCGGGTGCGTTTTCCAGGCCGGTCAGGAGCGGCGTCAGCACCGAGCCCATCGGCCCCGGATAGACCCAGCCGTAGGCATGGCCGCCGAGCGAGAAGTACACCGGGCAGTGGTTCATGCAGGCGCCGCAGCGGATGCAGCGCAGCATGTCCTGCCACGGCGAACCGAGCAGCTTGGCGCGGCCGTTGTCGACCAGGATGAAGACCGTCTTCTGCGGTCCTTCGCCATCGCCGTCGCGGCGCGTGCCGGTCAATAGCGAAACGTAGTTGGAAATCGTCTGGCCGGTGGCCGAGCGCGGCAACAGGCGCATCAGCGTGGCGAAGTCCTCCAGCGTCGGCAGAATCTTCTCGATGCCGGTGATGACCACATGCACCTTGGGTAGCGTCGTCACCATGCGGCCGTTGCCCTCGTTGGTCACCAGCGCCGCCGAGCCGGTCTCGGCGATCAGGAAATTGGCACCGGTGATGCCCATTTCGGCCGAGAGGAAATGCTCGCGCAGCACCGCCCGCGCTTCGCCGGCCATCGCCGGAATATCAGCCGAGCTGCGCGGCTGCACCGGCCGGCCGTGTTCGCGGGCAAACAGCGCCTCGACCTCGTCGATG
Source organism: Azonexus sp. (assembly GCA_036376995.1). Classification (GTDB taxonomy): domain Bacteria; phylum Pseudomonadota; class Gammaproteobacteria; order Burkholderiales; family Rhodocyclaceae; genus Azonexus. Next base: position 1,781 of record DASUZG010000070.1, read on the forward strand.
CTCTTGTGCACCGCCGGCGCGATGATGTGCGACGGCGCCTCGTTGGCCAGCTGCACGATGTATTCGCCGAGATCGGTCTCGACCGGGCGGATGCCGGCCGCGGCCAGCGCGGCGTTGAGGTCGGCCTCTTCGGACAGCATCGACTTCGACTTGGTGGCCTTGGTCACGCCATGGCGCCGGGCGACCTCGATCACCTGCTCGCAGATCTCGCGGCCGTCCCGCGCCCACAGCACCTCGGCGCCGGTCGCCCGCGCCCGTTCCTCGAAAATTTCCAGCCAGACATCGAGATCGGCCAGCACCCGGTTGCGGATTTCCTCGCCGGCGTCGCGCAGG
>DASUZG010000071.1:0-7307 GCA_036376995.1 Azonexus sp.
CCTGCACTACTTCTGGGTCGTGGCCCACGAAGGCAGCATCACCCGCGCCGCCGAACGCCTCGGCGTCGCCGTGCAGACCATCAGCGGCCAGCTGGCGCTGCTCGAACGCCAGCTGGGCAAGGCGCTGTTCAACAGCCAGGGGCGCGGCCTGGTGCTGAGCGAGGCCGGGCGGGCGGCGCTCGGCTACGCTGACCGCATCTTCCAGCTGGGCGACGCGCTGGTCGATGCCGTGCACAGCAGCGGCAACGACGGCACACTGCGCCTGCGCGCCGGCATCAGCGACGGCATTCCCAAGCTGCTAGCCTACCGCCTGCTCTCCAAAGTCACGGCGATGAGCGACGACGTGCGGCTGATCTGCGACGAAGGCGAATTCGAAGACCTGCTCGCCGATCTCGCCCTGCACCGCCTCGACGTGGTGCTGACCGACCGCCCGGCGCCGGTCGGCGGCAATCTGAAAGTGTTCAGCATCCATCTCGGCGAATTCGCCACGGCCCTGTTCGGCACGGCCGAACTCGCCGCCCGCTGCCGCGCCGACTTCCCGCGCAGCCTCGACGGCGCGCCGCTGCTGCTACCAACCCGCCACAATGCGCTGCGCAATCACATCGAACGCTGGCTGGAGCGCGTCGGCGCCCGCCCGAACATCGTCGGCGAATTCGAGGACAGCGCCCTGATGACCACCTTCGGCCGCGGCGGACTCGGTCTCTTCCCGGCCCCGCTGGCGCTGGCCGGGCAGATCGCCACCCAGCTCGACGCCGTTCCGGTCGGCCCGATGGAGGGTGTCAGCGAGCAGATCTACGCCATTTCCAACGAACGGCGCATCCGTCATCCGGCAGTCGAAGTGCTGTGCGCCAGCGGCGAACCGGCGGCCGCCGCAGAGGTATAATTCACGCCCCCAACGCAACCCAAAGAAAACCCACATGTCCCTGTTTCGCAAAGCATTCCTTGCCCTGATCGGCCTCGTCTGCGCCGTCCAGGCGCTGGCCCAGGCCCAGCCGGTGCCGCCGGCCCTGGCCGCCAAATCCTGGCTGCTGCTGGAAGTCGGCTCCGGCCAGGTGCTCAGCGCCGAAAAGCCCGACGAGCGGCTCGACCCGGCCTCGCTGACCAAGCTGATGACGGCCTACCTGACCTTCTCGGCCATGCGCCAGAAGACGCTGGCGCTCAACCAGACCCTGCCGGTCTCGGAAAAGGCCTGGCGCACCGGCGGCTCCAAGATGTTCGTCCGCGTCGGCCACCAGGTGCCGGTGGATGACCTGATCAAGGGCGTCATCGTGCAGTCCGGCAACGACGCCTGCGTCGTGCTGGCCGAAGGCATCGCCGGCAGCGAGGAAAACTTTGCGCAAATGATGAACCGCGAGGCGCAGCGCCTGGGCATGAAGAATTCCAGCTTCCGGAACGCCACCGGCCTGCCCGACCCGCAGCACTACACCACGGCCCGCGACCTGGCGACGCTGGCCTCGGCGCTGATCCGCGACTTCCCCGAGGAGTACCGCCGCTACTACTCGATGAAGGACTACACCTACAACGGCATCAAGCAGCCGAACCGCAACCGCCTGCTCTGGCTCGACCCGACCGTCGACGGCATGAAGACCGGCCACACCGAAGCCGCCGGCTATTGCCTGATCTCCTCCGCCCTGCGCGGCCCGCGCCGCCTGGTGTCGGTGGTGCTCGGCACGGCCTCCGACGCGACGCGCACCAGCGAGTCGCTGAAGCTGCTCAACTGGGGCTTCCTGTCCTACGACGCGGTGCCGCTGTACACCAAGGGCCAGGCCGTCTCGTCGCTGCGCGTCTGGAAGGGCGCCCAGAACCAGGTCAAGGCCGGCTTCGAGAGCGACTTCATCATCGCCGTGCCGAAGGGCATGGCCGACAAGGTCAAGGCCGAACTGGTCTCGCAGCAGCCGCTGATGGCCCCGGTCCAGGGCGGCCAGCCGGTCGCCACGCTGAAGGTCAGCATCGACGGCAAGGCGTACGGCGACTACCCGGTCAAGGCGCTGGAAACGGTGCCGGTCGCCGGCGTCTTCGGCCGCGCCGTGGACAGCGTCAAGCTCTGGTTCAACTGAGCGCGATGACGCCCTACGTCGCCGATCCGGTCTACCTCAACGGTCGCTACCTGCCGCTGGCCGAGGCCGGCGTCTCGCCGCTCGACCGCGGTTTCCTCTACGGCGACGGCGTCTACGAAGTCATTCCCGTCTATTCGCGGCAGCCGTTTCGCCTCGACGAGCATCTGCAGCGCCTGGCGGCGACGCTGGCCGGCATCCGCCTGGCCGACCCTCTGCCGCGCGACGACTGGCAGGCGCTCGTCCGCCGCCTGGTCGCCGCCGCGCCGTGGGACGACCAGTCGATCTACCTGCAGGTCACGCGCGGCGCCGACGACAAGCGCGATCATGCTTTCCCACCGGCGGCGGTGCCGCCGACCGTGTTCGCCTTCGCCTCGCCGCTGGTCACCACACCGGCCGAGGTGCGGGCCCGCGGCGTCGGCGCCATCACCGTGCCCGACCTGCGCTGGGCGCGCTGCGACTTGAAGGTCATCTCGCTGCTGGCCAACGTGCTCGCTCGCCAGCAGGCGGTCGATGAGGGCTGTGCCGAAGCGCTGCTGCTGCGCGACGGCTACCTCAAGGAAGGCGCCGCCTCCAACATTTTCGTGGTCAAGGACGGCGTGCTGCTGGCCCCGCCCAAAACCCAATTGATGCTGCCCGGCATCACCTACGACGTGATCCTCGAACTGGCGGCGGCGCACAAGCTGCCGCTGGCCGTGCGCGAAATCGCCGAAGCGGAACTTCGCACCGCCGACGAGGTCTGGATGACCTCCTCGACCAAGGAGGTGCTGGCCATCACCACACTCGACGGCCAGCCCGTCGGTGCGGGAATGCCGGGACCGCTCGGCGAGCGGATGTGGCAGTGGTATCAGGATTTCAAGAACACCGTAATGCGCAAAGGCTGACATGGCTTCATACAAGGACACCCTTCTCGAGTTCCCCTGCGACTTTCCCCTGAAGATCATGGGCAAGGCGCACGACGACCTCGCCCAGGCCGTGCTGACCATCGTCACCCGCCACGCCCCCGATTTCGACGGGGCGACGATGGAAATGCGCGCGAGTTCCGGCGGCAACTACCTGAGTCTGACCTGCACCGTGGTCGCCACTTCGAAACCGCAGCTCGACGCCCTGTACATGGAGCTGACCAGCCATCCCCTGGTCAAGGTCGTGCTCTAAGGTGAATCCCGTCGTCAAACGCCTGGGCCGGGTCGATTACGAGCCGACCTTCCAGGCCATGCAGGATTTCACGGCCGCGCGCAGCAGCGACACCGCGGACGAGCTGTGGATCGTCGAGCATCCGCCGGTCTATACCCTGGGCCAGGCCGGCAAGCCGGAACACATCCTGCGCGACATCGGCATTCCGCTGGTCAGGATCGACCGCGGCGGCCAGGTTACTTACCACGGCCCGGGTCAGGTCGTGATCTACCTGCTGCTCGACCTGCCGCGCCTGAAGATCAAGGTGCGCGAACTGGTCAGCGCCATCGAGCAGGCGGTGATCGACCTGCTGGCCGACTACGGCGTCACTGCCGAGCGGCGCGACGGCGCCCCCGGCGTCTATGTCGGCGCGGCCAAGGTGGCGGCGCTCGGCCTGCGCATCCGCAACGGCTGCTCGTATCATGGCGTGTCGCTCAACGTCGACATGGACCTGGCGCCGTTCGCCGCCATCAACCCCTGCGGTTACGCCGGCCTGCAGGTCGTCCAGACCAAGGACCTGAACATTCCGCTCACGGCTCACGAGGCCGGCGAGCGTCTCTCGCAACATCTGCTACAGCAACTGGAAAAATCACATGGCTGACAACATCGGAACGAAGCAAAAAGGCGTCAAACAGAAGGGCGAACTGAAGACGGCGCGCATTCCGATCAAGATCGTCCCGGTCGGCGAAGCCCTGCGCAAGCCGGAGTGGATTCGCGTCAAGGCCGGCAACAGCGCCGGCCGCTTCGGCGAAATCAAGTCGATGCTGCGCGAGAAGAAGCTGCACACCGTCTGCGAGGAAGCGGCCTGCCCCAACATCGGCGAATGCTTCGGCCGCGGCACTGCGACCTTCATGATCCTCGGCGACATCTGCACCCGCCGCTGCCCGTTCTGCGACGTCGGCCACGGCCAGCCGCTGCCGCCCAACCCGGACGAGCCGCGCGAACTGGCCGAGTCGGTCGCTGCGCTGAAACTGCGCTACGTCGTGATCACCAGCGTCGACCGCGACGACCTGCGCGACGGCGGCGCCCAGCATTTCGTCGACGTCATCCGCAATGTCCGCGAACGCTCGCCGGCGACCACCGTCGAAACGCTGGTGCCAGACTTCCGCGGCCGCATGGAGGTGGCTCTCGACGTACTCGGCGGCGCCCTGCCCGACGTCTTGAACCACAACATGGAAACGGTGCCGCGCCTCTACAAGCAGGCCCGCCCCGGTGCCGACTACAAGCACTCGCTGGAATTCCTGAAGCAGTTCAAGGCGCGCTATCCGCAGGTGTCGACCAAGTCCGGCCTGATGGTCGGCCTGGGCGAAACCGACGAGGAAATCCTCGAAGTGATGCGCGACCTGCGCGCCCACGACGTCGAGATGCTGACCATCGGCCAGTATCTGGCGCCGTCCGGCCACCACCTGCCGGTGACGCGCTACGTGCATCCCGACATCTTCAAGATGTACGAGGCCGAAGCCAAGAAGATGGGCTTTACCGGCGCCGCCTGTGCGCCGATGGTGCGTTCCAGCTACTGGGCCGACCAGCAGGCGCACGCCGCCGGCCTGTGAGCGACTGACGCCGCCCCGGGCGACCTGCCCTCAGCGGGTCGCCGGCGGCACGCCGGGCGGCGTTCCCGGCGGCGGCGGCGGAATGCCGGCATCGGCCGCGCGCACCGGCTTCTCGTAGGACATGTTGGCCGGCACCGGCACCCGGTGTCCCTTGCTGTACATGCACTGGATGTAGGCGTTGTCGTACTGGCGCTGGGTGCCGATGCCGGAAGCCCGGGCCTGGTCCGAACCGACCGCGGTGCCGAGCAACAGCCCGGTACCGGCACCGACCGCGGCACTGCTGCCGTGGCCGCCGATCGCCGCACCGGCCACGGCGCCGACCGCGGTGCCGACGGCGGCGCTGCTGACCGCCGACTGCTGCGAGGCCTGGCTGGCGGTCCGTCCGCCGATCTGCTCGAAGGCATATTGCCGGCACACGGCATCGTCGCCACGGAATTGTTCGAGCGTGCGGCCGGTACCCGGCAGCGTCATCACGCTCGGCCCGGTCGGCAGCACGGTACAGCCGGCGCCGACGGCCAGCAGGGCGAGCAGCGCCAGGCGCGGCACCCGCGGATGCGATTCACTCATGGCTCATTTCTCCTGTTCCGGCAGCACTTTCAGCCAGCCTTCGCGGCATTCGCCGACATAGGGATAGTACGCGCCGGCGCTGCGGCAGTAGTGCCAGAAGGCACTGTCCGGCGGCGTTCGCTGTTCGATATAGACGGGCGGCGGCTCGGCCGGCACGACCACGACCGGCGGCGGGTAATACCAAGGTGGCGGGTATATCCACGGTCCCCAGACGGTGCCGACATGGACACCGACCCGCGCCCTGCTGCCGTGCGCCGCGGCGTCGCCCGCGGTGATGCCGGCGACGGCGGCAAGGCACAGCAGGGCCGACAGGATTCGTGCTGCTTTCATCTTGTCCTCCGAAGCTTGCCCTACCACCCTAGCCGATCCCGGAATCCGGCGCAGGAGAAAATTGCTACAGTTTGTAAGCGGGCTTCGGCCGGTACGGCAACGGTCGCGCGGCGGCCGGTGCCGACCGCGCGCCGGAACACTCAACAGCCGCTCAGAGCAGCTTCATCTTCTTCGCCGCCTCGCGCAGCTCGCCGCGGAAATCCGGGTGGGCGATGGCGATCAGCGCCTCGCAGCGCTGCTTGGCGGTCTTGCCGCGCAGCTGGGCGACGCCGAACTCGGTGACGACGTAGTTGATGTCATTCTTGCTGGTGGTGACGTGGGTGCCGGCCGACAGCGTCGGCACGATGCGCGAGATGGTGTCGTTCTTGGCCGTCGACGGCAGCACGATGAAGGCCTTGCCACCCTTCGAACGGTTGGCCGCACGGACGAAGTCGGCCTGGCCGCCGGTGCCCGAATAGGGTGCGAAACCGAGGCTTTCGGAACCGCATTGGCCCATGAAGTCGATCTGCATGGTGGCGTTGATGGCGTGCAGGTTGTCGTTCTGGCCGGCCAGGAAGGGATCGTTGGTGAAATCGACCGGGTGCATTTCCAGCGCCGGATTGCGGTTCATGAACTGGTACAGCTTCTTCGAACCGAGGGCGAAGGTGGCCAGCATCTTGCCGTGGTGGTAGTTCTTCTTGCGGTTGTTGACGACGCCGGCCTCGACCAGGGTCATGATGCCGTCGCCGACCATTTCGGTGTGGATGCCGAGATCGTGCTTGTCGGTCAGCTGCATGACCACGGCGTCGGGAATGCCGCCGTAGCCAATCTGCAGCGTGGCGCCGTTGGGGATCATGTCGGCGACGTACTTGCCGATGGCTTCCTGGACCGGGCCGATCTTCGGCAGGCCGACTTCGAGGATCGGGTCCTCGCTCTCGCACAGCGCGGCGACCTGGGAAATGTGGATATGGCAATCGCCATTGGCGAACGGCACGTTGGGATTGACTTCGAGCACCACGACGCGCGCCCGCTCGATTGCCGCCATCGTGTAGTCGGCGGCCAGCGACAGCGAAAAGAAGCCGTGTTCGTCCATCGGCGAAGCCATCGAGAAGACGACATCGGCCGGCAGCAGGTTACGGTCGAGCAGCACCGGCAGTTCCGAGAAATAGGCCGGGATGAAGTCGATCCAGCCTTCCTGGCCGCCGGCGCGCGAGGCACCGCTGAAGAAGTAGGCGGTATGGCGGACGTGCTCGGCGGTCTCCGGATCGAAGTAGCCGTACTTGCGCACCGGCAGGATCTGCGACACCTGCACGCCGCGGAAATCGCGGCGCGCTTCGGACAGGGCGGTCAGCAGCGACGGCGGTTCGCCGACGGCGGTCGGCACGACGATGGTGTCGCCGTTCCGGACGACACGGATGGCGTCGGCGGCGGACACGCGCTTTTGCTGGTACAGGGCTTGGACGGACATGCTGGCTTCTCCTCTACTTATTATGGAAACGAAAATGCTCGCACAACGCCCGGCCGGATGTGCTGACCGAGATCAAATCGTCATGCGTGTCAGCCGTCCAGTATACGCCAGCGTATGGTTACTGTCGCCGGTTGCTGCCAGCCACCATCCTGATCTCGAACAGCCGGCATTCGAGCGGGCCGT
>DASUZG010000072.1:0-6606 GCA_036376995.1 Azonexus sp.
AAAGCGGATGTAGCCGTTGGCCGAGATGCGGGTTTCGGTGGTCAGGTCGGGATTCTCGAAGACCACGATGCGGATGCTGTCGCCCGGCCCCAGCGCATCGTCGGCGGCGGCCAGCGCCGGGCCGGCCAGGCCCAGGCAGGAAAGGCAGGCCAGCACGGCGAGCCAGTGCGAGAGTCGGTTCAGGTTCAGATAGGGTTTCATGAGCTGTCTCCTTTCATCCGGACGGTCGGGTGTCGGTCTCAGAGCACGCCCGACGGGCCCTTGTTGATATGGGGTTCCTCCTTGCCGGCCGGCGCCGGGGGAGACTGTGGCGCCGGCCGCTGGGCGAACGGGCCGAGGTAGCGGATTTCGGCCTTGTCGCGCAGCTGGCGGGCCTTGTCGCGCATGAAGGCCTGGCGCTTTTCGGCAAGCAGCATCTTCTCGATGAACGGGCTCGCCTCGCTCAGGCCGACCGGTGCCGGCTGCGCCATCATCAACTGGACGATGGTCAGCGTGCCGTCGTCTTCGAAAACCTCGAGCTGGGCGTTCTGCATCGCCGCCAGCCGGGGCAGCACGCCGGGCGGCAGGTGCTCGGTAGTCTTGATCGACATGGCGCGCTGGAAGGCCAGGCCGTGTTCGCGCAGCCAGGCGGCGATCTCGTCGAGCTGGGTGCTGGCGGCCACCAGCTGGCGGAAGGCTTCGAGATGCTCGGCGCCGACGGCGATGGTCAGTTCCTGGAAGTAATAGACCCGGCGCTGCTCGAAGAGGATCGGGTGCTCCTGGTAGAAGCGGCCGATTTCCTCGGGCGTCACCTCGACCACGCGCATGCTGCGGTCGATGTAGCTCTGGGCCAGGATGTGGTGGCGCGCCGCTTCGAGCTCGACCTGCACCGCCGGGTCCTGGTCGAGCCGCATTTCGCGCGCCCGCTGGGCGAACAGCTCCTGGTCGATCAGCCGGTCGAGCGCCGCGAAAGCCTCCTGGTTGGGCGGCGGCGCCTCGCCGTTGCCCGGGCGGATCGGCCGGGTGATCTGGCGAAAGGCGATGCCCTGGCCGTTGACCGTAGCCGCCACCTGGGCGTCGCCGGCGGCGCCGGAGTCCGGGCCGCAGGCGGCGAGGGCCAGCGCGGCGACGGCCAGCGGCAGCGACAAGGCTCGGAGTTGTGAGATCACGGCGACTCCCTCGCAAGGCATTTTCGGCGGCAGGACGATGCCGTCTTGCCGGACTGCCGATCAGGCTAGAACCGAATTTTTTTAAGCCGCGTGTTCCCGCAGACGCCTCCCCTGCGCCAATCGGACCATATCCCCCGGATAGACGGTCCGAAAGCGCCGGAAGCACCGTCTGAACGGGCCAGACGACCGTCTGGCGGGCGTTTCCGCGGGCCGGAACGTAGGCCGATTGGCCTATCCCGCTGACGGAAACGTTGCCTGAAACTGATGTCGAATTGGCCTCTATGCCGACAGCCATGTAGGAAGTTGTCGCATTCCAAGCTTCCATTTTTCCCGACAAGCGGCGCAAGCATTCCTGTTCCACAGGATGTGGCGGCGTGCATTTTCGACTTATCGAGGATCCCGATTTTGCATACATCGATTCAAACCACGCGGGCGGAGCGCCTGCAGCGTGTCACCCTTTCGACCATCGGGCAGGCCCTGCTCATCGGCTGCCTGATCGTACTGGGGCCGCTTCTCTCCTCCCCGGCCGGCGCCCAGACGTCGGCCTGCGTGCCCAACCCGCAAACCGACTGGATGGTCAGCAGCGACCCGCTGGCCCAGGACATCCGCCCGCGCGACTGCGCGGTGGTCGAGCAGAATCCGCCGGATTTCAGCTGGCCCGACATCAGCAGCACCGCCACCTATTCGCTGAGCCTCGTCTATCCCGACGGCCGCACGCGGACGCTGACCGCCAACCAGAACTGGCGCAACTGGGACGAAATCCTGCCCGCCGGCACCTATAGCTGGCGAGTCAGTTACGCCGGCGGCGGCAGCAGCGTCACCCGCAAGTTCGTCGTCGGCGCCAACGCCAAGCCTTTCCTGGTGCCGGCGGCCAGTGCCGTGCTCGGCACCGTGACCGCCAAGGCCCACCCGCGCAGCCTGCCCGGGTCGACCGCACTGGCGAGTATCAAGAGCCAGCGCCAGACCGCCATCAGCGCGCTGCTGACCGAGGTCAACGGCCGCCTCAGCGAAGCGCTGCCCAGCGCCGGCGCCGGCTCGACCGACGCCTACAACTTCAGCAAGATGGCCCTGGCCTCGACCCAGGCCTGCGTCTTCACCGGCCAGGACAGCTACTGCCGCGACGCCGTGCGCCGCGTGATGAACCTCACCGCCTGGGACCCGCGCGGTGCCACCACCTACACCCGGGCCGGCAACGACGCCTCGGCGCGCTACCTGGCGTGGACCGTGGCCACCGGCTACGACTGGCTCTATTCCCGCTTCACCTCGACCCAGCGCACGCAGATCCAGGGCATGCTGCGCGTGCGCGTCGGCGACATGTACAACGACGTCATCGGCTCGCGCTCGCGGGTCGCCAAGTACCCCCGCGACTCGCAGGCCAACCGCACGCTGACCGCGGTCGCCGTGATCTCGACGATGCTCGCCGGCGACATCAGCGAGGCCGGTTCGACCTGGCTGCCCAACACCCTGCCGCTGATGGTCAACCTGACCAACCCTTGGGGCACCGAGGAAGGCGGCTTCGCCAACGCCAACGCGCAGAGCCAGTGGGACGTCGGCGATCTGCTGCCGATGTGGTACCAGCTGCGCAACGCGACCGGCATCGACCTCGCCCAGAAAGCCTGGGTCCGCAACTGGGGCCGCCATTTCACCTATTTCACGCCGCCCGGCATGGCCGGCTACAGCACGGTCTTCGGCGACGGCTTCGAAATGAACGAGCGCGAGCACCAGGCACGCTACGGCAAGGCCTACGTCTATTTCGCGCCGACCCCGCTCGGGCGCTGGCACGCCGGCCGGCTCTCCGGCGAACTGCAGACGCGCATCGAATACCTGATGGCGCCGCCGGCCGACTTCACCACGGCGCCGGCCTTCCCCGCCGGCACGCCGAACGCGCTGGCGCTGACCTCGATCGGCCAGGTGGCGATGCACAGCGACCTCTCCAACCTGGCGCGCACCTCGGTCTATTTCAAGTCCAGCCCGCCACCCTACGGCGCCTACAACCATAGCCACGCCGACCAGAACAGCTTCGTGGTCAATTCCGGCGGCCAGCGCCTGGCCATCGAATCGGGCTATTACGACAGCTACAACTCGGGGCACTGGAAGGACTGGTACCGCACGACCAAGGCCAAGAACGCCATCACCTACGACGGCGGCCAGGGCCAGCTCACCTACGAGCAGAACGGCAAGATGGGCAGCGGCAAGATCACCCAGTTCTCGACCTCGACCGCCTACGACATCACCTCCGGCGACGCCACCGCCGCCTACGGCGGCAACCTGAGCAAGGCCGTGCGCTCGATGGTCTACCTGCGGCCCAACCTGATCGTGGTGTACGACAACCTCGCCTCGGCCACCAGCCGGCAGTGGGAATGGAACATCCACGCCATGAACCAGATGACGGTCACCAACGACCGCCAGATCTCGATCCAGAACGGCACCCAGAAGCTGTGCGTGACCGTGCTCGCCGGGCCGAGCGTGCGCTTTAGCCAGAACAACCAGTTCTCGGTGGCGCCCAGCAGCGGCACCCAGCAATGGCACGGCCGCTTCGCCAGCACGGCGAAGACGGCGACCGCCGAATTCGTGACCCTGCTCAACGTCGGCTGTACCGCCGTCACCGCCAGCGCCACCAAGACCGACGGCGTGTGGAAGATCCCGGTCGGCAGCCAGACCGTGAACATCAACGCGGCCGGCACCGTCAGCGTCGGCGCCACGGTCACCGAACCGGCCCCGACGCCCACCCCGACGCCGGAACCGGAACCCACGCCCACCCCGACGCCGGAACCCACCCCGACGCCCACTCCGAGCGAGCCACCGCAGACGCTGCCGTCGACCAACACCCGGGCGGTCCCCACCTTCGAGTCGATCGGCCTGTACTGGAAGCCGCCTTCCAACCCCGGCAGCGCCGGCTGTTCGGTGCGCTACCGCAAGTTCGGCGACAGCACCTGGAAGACCGGCCTGCCGCTGTGGTACGACAGCCGCAACGCCGAATGCCGGGGCAGCCTGGTGCATCTGACGGCGGGCACCAGCTACGCCATCCAGTTCAGCATGCCGGGCCAGTCGCCGGTGGCCGAAGTGCGCACCGCGACCTGGAAGGAGAAGTTCCCGATCGCCCGCACGGTCTCGGTGCCGAGCGGCAGCCAGACGCTGGCCATCACCTCGGGCGGCACCGCCAGCGGCTACGTGCTGTACACGCCGCCGGCCGGCACCCGGTCGACGCTCGATGGCGGCAACTCGCAGACCTACAACGTCACCATCTCGGCGCCGTACGTGATCCTGCGCGGCTTCAACCTGCGCGGCGCGCGCCAGGACGCCATCCGGCTGCTCAAGGGCGCCCATGACGTGATCATCGAGGATAACGACATCAGCGGCTGGGGCCGCCTGAAGGGCAGCAGCAGCGAAGGCAACCTCGGCGTCAATTACGACTCCGCGGTCCACGCCACCTGCTCGGATCTGAGCCTGGAGCGCGTCATCATCCAGCGCAACACCATCCACGATCCGCGCTACACGGCCAACAGCTGGTCGCTCGGCCACCCGGAAGGGCCGCAGGGCATCACGCTGGAAAGCTGCGGCGGCAACCACGTCATCCGCCACAACGACATCGTCGGCGGCACCAGCGGCAATTACTACAACGACGCCATCGGCGGCTGCTGCAACTTCACCAACGTCGGGTTCCCCAACTACGACTCGGACATCTACGGCAACCTGATCCGCAACACCTGGGACGATGCCATCGAAGCCGAGGGCGCCGACCGCAACGTGCGCATCTGGGGCAACTACATCGACCGCACGACGCTGGGCGTGGCGACGACGACGGTGATGACCGGACCGATATACATCTTCCGTAACGTCTATAACCGCAGCAAGCAGCTGAAGGCGGCCTCGCCCGACCAGGACACGCGCAACGCCTTCGCCAAGTCGGGGACGCAGTCGGCACCCGGCGGCCGCCGCTACGTGTTCCACAACACGCTGCTGCAGGCCACGCAGTCGGGCTCGACCTACCCGCTGGGCGCCGGCGAAGGCCTCGCCCCGGCCGGCCTGTCGATTACCAACACGGTGACGCGCAACAACATCCTGCACACCTGGAAATCGACCTCGGCCGCCATCCGCGGCGCCGGCAGCGGCAACGACTTCGGCTACGACCTGTACAACGGCACGCTGAGCGGCGCCACCGAGACCAACGGCATCCGCGGCACGCCGACCTACCAGTCCGGCAACGGCTGGACCAGCGAAGCCAACGGCCTGTACCAGCTGGCCCCGTCCAGCCTCGGTTACGACCGCGGGGCGCGGGTGCCCAACTTCAACGACAGCTTCGTCGGCGCGGCGCCGGATATCGGCGCCCACGAGGCCGGTGCGCCGGCCATGGTCTTCGGCGTCAAGGCCGGGGCGGCAGCCAAGGCGGCCGCCGGACTGTAAGGGGACGGGGAGCGCAAGACCCGCCGCGGGCCTCCGGGCGCCGCGGCGGGATGGAAAGAAAGAAATGTCCAATCATCAGCAAAGCCTGCCGGCCCGCCGCCGGCAGCGCGCCTTCACGCTGCTCGAACTGCTTGTCGTGGTGGCCATCATCGGCCTGCTGGCCGGTTACGTCGGCCCCAAGTACTTCGGCCAGCTCGGCAAGGCCGAGATCAAGGCGGCACGAGCCCAGCTCGACGCAATGGAAAAGGCCCTCGACCAGTACCGCCTCGACGTCGGCCGCTATCCGACCAGCGAGCAGGGCCTCAACGCCCTGGTCGTGCAGCCGCCCGGCGTCGCCCGCTGGGCCGGGCCGTACCTGAAGAAGGGCCTGCCCCTCGATCCGTGGGCCAAGCCGTACAACTACAAGGCGCCCGGCGAGCACGGCGAGGTCGATCTCTTTTCCTACGGCCGCGACGGCACGCCGGGCGGCAGCGGCGAGGACGCCGACATCACCAACTGGTGAGGCGGCCATGCGTTTCCGGATCGTCGCCTACCAGCAGCAACAGGTCGTCACGCTGGCGCTGGATGCCGGCAGTTTCGACGAGGCCCGCGCCATGGCCCGCGAGCGCGGCGTCGACATCGTCTCGATCCGCCAGCAGTGGCACTGGTTCGCCCAGCGCCGGCGCCGCGAGCCGCCGCTCGACCTGGTGCTGTTCAGCCAGGAGCTGCGCGCCCTGCTCGATGCCGGGCTGTCGCTGATCGAGGCGCTGGTCACGCTGTCGCGCAAGGAGAACAACGGCACCCGGCGCCAGCTGATCGAGGTGCTGATCCGCCAGCTGCGCGAGGGCAAGCCGTTCTCGACGGCGCTGCGCGAATTCCCGGCCATCTTCCCGCCGCTGTACATCGCGCTGTCGGCGGCCAGCGAGCAGACCGGCGACCTCGCCGGCAGCCTCGGCCGCTTCATCGCCTACCGCACGCAGATGGACCAGGCGCGCAAGCGGGTGGTCTCGGCCGCCATCTACCCGGCGCTGCTGCTCGGCGTCGGCGGCCTGGTCGTGGTCTTCCTGATGACCTA
>DASUZG010000073.1:0-5195 GCA_036376995.1 Azonexus sp.
GGTGTCGCCGCTATCGCTGATCGTCACCTCGTTCGCTGCGGTGAATGACGTGCGCAAGACCAAGACGCCGCTGCTGGCGACCGACCAGGGCGAAACCGAACTGCTGCTGCTCGATCTCGGCAAGAACCGCCTTGGCGGCTCGTGCCTGGCGCAGGTCTATAACGCCACCGGCAGCGAGGCGCCGGATGTCGACGAGCCGGCCAAGCTGAAGGGCCTGTTCGATGCGGTGCAGAAACTCAACCGCGACGGCCTGCTGCTCGCCTATCACGACCGCTCGGACGGCGGCCTGTTCACGGCGGCTGCCGAAATGGCCTTCGCCAGCCGCCGCGGCGTCACGCTCGATCTCGACGGCCTGTGCTACGACCCGCAGGCCGGCGACATCGACGGTTCGGAAAAGCGTCCCGACCTGATGGCCGGCCGCGATTTCGAAAACTGCGTGCGCGCCCTGTTCAACGAGGAACTCGGCGCCCTGATCCAGATCCGCCGCGCCGACCGCGAGAAGGTGACTTCGGTGTTGCGCGCCCTGCGCGTGCCGTACCACTTCGTCGGCTACATGAACGAGTGGGACGAAATCCGCGTCATCCGCAATGCCAAGAAGCTGCTGCGCGAAAAGCGCGTCGACCTGCAGCGCGCCTGGTCGGAAACCAGCTACCAGATGCAGACGCTGCGCGACAACCCGAGCTGCGCCCAGCAGGAATTTGACCGCATCCTCGATACCAGCGACCCCGGCCTGACGCCGAAGGTCACTTTCGATCCGCAGGACGATTTCACCAAGGTCTACACCCAGGTCAGCGGCCGCCCGCGCGTCGCCATCCTGCGCGAGCAGGGTGTTAACAGCCATTACGAAATGGCTGCCGCCTTCGACCGCGCCGGCTTCGCCTCGGTCGACGTGCATATGAGCGACATCCTCGCCGGCCGCGTCAGCTTGAAGGACTTCAAGGGCCTGGTCGCCTGTGGCGGCTTCTCCTACGGCGACGTGCTCGGCGCCGGCCAGGGCTGGGCCAAGACCATCCTGATGCACGACGGTTGCCGCGACGAGTTCGCCGCCTTCTTCAATCGTCCCGATACCTTTGCGCTGGGCGTCTGCAACGGCTGCCAGATGATGAGCGCGCTGAAGTCGCTGATCCCCGGCGCCGAACATTGGCCGGCTTTCCGCCGCAACAAGGTCGAGCAGTTCGAGGCGCGTTTCGTGATGACCGAAGTGCTCGACTCGCCGTCGATCTTCTTCGCCGGCATGGAAGGCTCGCAGATTCCCATCGTCGTCTCGCACGGCGAGGGCAGGGCAGTGTTCGACAACGCCGACGACCAGGGCAAGTGCCGGTCGGCCGTGCGCTACGTCGACAACAAGGGCGAGCCGACCGAGGTTTATCCCTACAACCCGAACGGCTCGCCGAACGGCCTGACCGCCGTGACCACGGCCGACGGCCGCTTCACGATCATGATGCCGCACCCGGAGCGCGTCTTCCGCAGCGTCCAGATGTCCTGGCATCCGGAAAACTGGGGCGAGGATTCGCCGTGGATGCGCATGTTCCGCAACGCTCGGCGCTGGGTCGGCTAAGGCCGGCGCGAGGCAATGAAAAAGGGGACGCTGCGGCGTCCCCTTTTGTTTGGCCCGGTGAAAACCGGCCGGCGCTCAGCGATCGCGGTATTCGCGCAGCTTGTCGAGCTCGACCACCAGCTGGTGCGATGCTTCGCTGAGTTCGGGCAGGAGCAGGTCGGCGGCGTCGCCCTGGCCGTTGTTGCTGAGATCGACGATGTCGCGGGCCAGTTCGTGGAACTGGTTGTGCACGGCGATCAGGCGCTGGAAATCGGCCGATGCCGTGGCAGTGCCCTGGGCGCTGGCCAGGGCCTGGCCCAGCGTGCAGCCGCGATGCTCGGACAGCGGCATGTCGGCGTAGTCGCCGCCGGCGAAAGCGTTGATGAACTGGCGGCGCCAATAGTTGTGTGAGCGGATGGCGGCGTCGATATCGATGCGCGTCATGAACAGATTCTCCGGTGAATTGAGGGCGACGGCTGCGAACGGCCGTCGCCCGCCTGAGACCGGATTATGCCGCAGAGCGCCCGTCTGGTCAGTCGGTAGAAGCCCCAATGGCGAGAAAACTTGCGCCCGACGCGTGCCGTTTCAGGACAGCTTGATCGTGGCCACCGGCCAGTGGGCGGCCGGCCGCCGCAGCGCGGCGAGCAGGCGGGCGAGGGGGCGCGGCCGCTCCAGGCGGATCCGGCCGTGGCCGATGCTCTCGACGAGGGCCAGCCCGTTGCTGGCGATGCAATGGCTCTGCCCGGGGTGCAGGAAGATGTCGCCGGCCTCGCCTTCGACCGTCAGCCAGACGGTGCCGGCGGTGCACCGCACGCGCAGGCCGCGGGCGCCGCGCAGCGACAGCGGATGGTTGTCGGCGAGGCACAGCTCGCCTGCTCCGAGTTCGATTCTCATGGCTCTCTCTCCAGCGTTTTGTATGGCCAGTGTAGATTCCGGATCGCGGGTGATACAGTGGCAGTGAAATAAAATTGTGACCAGTACACTCGATTTTTCCGCAAACTGTATTGGTTGCAAACAATGCCAACTGTATTGGTGGGAAGCGATGACTGAACAATTGCGTTATGAAAAGCTGGCAGCCGAACTGGAGGGCATGATGGCCGAGGGCGCGCTGCGCCACGGCGACCGTCTGCCCTCGGTGCGCCGCCTGTCGCAGGAGCGCCGCCTGTCGGTGTCGACCGTGGTGCAGGCCCTGCGCCAGCTGGAGAACCGCGGGCTGGTCGAGGCCCGTCCGCAATCCGGCTACTTCGTCCGTCGCCCCGGGCCGGAGCGGGCCGAGCCGAGCCGTCGGTCGACGCCTGAGACGGCGACGCCGGTCGATGTCACCCAGCGCCTGGTGCGGGTCCTGCAGGCCGGCTGCCGGCCGCTGGTGGCACCGCTGGCGGCAGCCTTGCCGGCGCCGCAGCTGTTGCCGGTGGCCGCCCTGCAACGCCTCTACGCCGGGGTCGCCCGGCGCCATCCGCGGCTGCTCGAAGGCGGCAGCCATATCAACATGAACGAGCCGGCGCTGGTGCGCCAGTTGGTACGCCGCTCGCTGGCCTGGGGCGGGCCGCTGGCCGGCGACGAGATCGTCATCACCAATTCCTGCACCGAGGCGCTCGGCCTGTGTCTGCGCGCGGTGACCAAGCCGGGCGATACCGTCGCCGTCGAGTCGCCCGGCTACTACCTGATGCTGCAGTTGCTGGAAACGCTCGGCCTGCGCGCCCTGGAGATTCCCACCGATCCGCGCCACGGGCTGTCGGTCGAGGCGCTGGAACTGGCCAGCCGCCACGGCGGCATCGCCGCCTGCCTGCTGGTGGCGAATGCCAGCAATCCGCTGGGCAGCATCATGCCCGACGACAAGAAGCGCCAGCTGGCAGCGCTGACGGCGGCGCGCGGCATCGCGCTGATCGAGGACGACATCTACGGCGACCTGCATTTCGGTCCGCAGCGGCCATGGCCGGTCAAGGCCTTCGATACGGCTGGCAACGTGTTGCTGTGCTCGTCGTTTTCGAAAAGCCTGACGCCGTCGCTGCGCCTCGGCTTCGTCGCCGCCGGCCGCTATCGTTCGGCCATCGCGTTGCAGAAGACGGTCACCAGCGGCGGCACCAATCCGATCACCCAGAACGTGCTCGCCGAGTATCTCGAATCGACCGCCTTCGAGCGCCATCTGCGTAGCCTGCGCCGGGCCTACGAACATCAGGTCGAAGCCATGCGCGCCGCGGTCGGCCGCCATTTCCCGGCGGCAACGCGGCTGTCCCAGCCACAGGGCGGCTACGTGCTGTGGGTCGAACTGCCCGAGGAGTTCGATACGACCGTGCTGTACGAGCGGGCCATCGCCGAGAATCTGGCCTACGTGCCGGGCGAGCTGTTCTCGGCCAGCGGCATGTACCGCAACTGCCTGCGGCTCAATTGCGGCAACCCGCACACGCCGGAAATCGAGGACGCCGTGCGCCGCCTGGGACGGCTCATCGGCGGCGCCTGAGGCGGCGAAGGGGCGGCAAACTACGGTATCATTGGCACCTTTTGGCAGGCTCCGGCCGGCCGTCCTGAACGACTTCGAAGGATTCATCTCGTCATGTTCGACGCAGTCCGCAACAACAAAAAGATCAGCCAGGTGATCCTCGGCCTGATCGCCATCACCTTCGCCTTTTTCGGCCTCGAGTCCTATGTCCGCAATTCGGGCTCGGGTAACGACGTGGCCACGATCGGCGACCTGAAGATCAGCCAGCAGCAGTTCCAGCAGGCCGTGCGCGAGCAGCAGGAGCGCATGCGCGCGCAGATGGGCGCCCAGTTCGATCCGAAGCTGCTCGATGCGCCGGAAGCGAAGAAGGCGATCGTCGACGACCTGATCAACCAGCGCCTGCTGATGCTGGAAGCCGGCAAGCGCCGGATATTCGTCAGTGACGACGCGGTTCGCCGCACCATCCTCGGTATCGAAGCCTTCCATGTCGATGGCCGTTTCTCCAACGAACGCTACGAGGCGGCGCTGCGCAACCAGGGCATGACGCCGGCCGGCTTCGAGGCGCAACTGCGCCAGGATCTGTCGCTGCAGCAGCTCGCCGGCGCCGTGGCCCGCTCGAGCATCACCGCCAATACCGCGATCGATCGCGTTCTGGCGCTGCAGACGGAAAAGCGCGAGGTTTCGGAATATCGCCTCGCGCTCGATGCCTACCTCGACAAGGTCAAGCTCGCCGACGACGCGGCGAAGAAGTACTACGACGAGAACAGCCAGCAGTTCCAGGTGCCGGAGCAGGTGATCGCCGAATACGTGGTGCTGTCGATGGACGCCATCGGCAACCAGCTGACGGTCAGCGAAGCCGAGATCAAGTCCTGGTACGAAGGCCATCGCGCGCAATTCGAACAGCCGGAAGAGCGCCGCGCCAGTCACATCCTGATTGCTTCCGAAAAGCTCGGCATCGACAAGGCCCGCGTCAAGGCCGGCGAGGTGCTGGCCGAAGTGCGCAAGAATCCGGGCGCTTTCGCCGACCTGGCCCGCAAGCACTCCGACGACCCGGGTTCGGCCGGCAAGGGCGGCGATCTCGGCTTCTTCGGCCGCGGCATGATGGTCAAGCCGTTCGAAGATTCGGCCTTCACGCTCGGCGAAGGGGAAATTTCGGGCGTCGTCGAATCGGATTTCGGCTTCCACATCATCAAGGTTACCGGCATCCATGCCGCCAAG
>DASUZG010000074.1:0-3121 GCA_036376995.1 Azonexus sp.
TGCTGGCGTTGCGCAGGATGCCTCCTTCGCCGCGGACGCCCTCGGTAATGAGCACGCCGGCACCAGCGACGCCGGTCGGGTGGAACTGCCAGAACTCCATGTCTTCGAGCGGGATGCCGGCACGTGCCGCCATGCCCAGACCGTCACCGGTGTTGATGAAGGCATTGGTCGACGAGTAGAAGATGCGACCGGCACCGCCGGTCGCGAAAATCGTGGCCCGGGAATGGAAGATGACGATCTGACCGGTTTCCATTTCCATCGCGGTGACGCCCAGTACGTGACCTTCGCTGTCGCGGATCAGGTCCAGCGCCATCCATTCGACGAAGAACTGGGTGTTGGCCTTGACGTTGCGCTGGTACATCGCGTGCAGCATGGCGTGACCGGTACGGTCGGCGGCGGCGCAGGAACGGCGCACCGGCTTTTCGCCGAAATTCGACATGTGGCCGCCGAACGGACGCTGGTAGATCTTGCCGTTGTCGGTACGGTCGAAGGGCATACCGTAGTGCTCGAGCTCGACGACGCACTCGTTGGCCTTGCGCACCATGAATTCGATCGCGTCCTGGTCGCCGAGCCAGTCGGAACCCTTGACGGTATCGTACATGTGCCAGTGCCAGTGATCCTCCTCGGAGTTGCCGAGGGAGGCGGCGACGCCACCCTGGGCGGCGACGGTATGCGAGCGGGTCGGGAAGACCTTGGACAGGACGGCGGTCTTCAGGCCGGCTTCGGACAATTGGATTGCGGAACGCAGACCGGCGCCACCGGCACCGACGATGACTGCGTCAAACTTCAGAACAGGAATACTCACGCTTACAGCCTCCAGAGAATCGCAGCAGCCCACGCGGTGTAACCCACCAGCGCGGTAACGGTCAGCACGTGCAAGGTCAGGCGCAGGCCCGTCGGCTTGACGTAGTCCATCCAGATGTCACGCACGCCGATCCAGGCGTGATAGAAGAGGCTGACGAAGAACAGGAAAGTCAGGAACTTGATGACGCCATTGGCGAACACGCCCTGCCAGGCTTCGAAGCTCGACGGCCGGACGATCAGCAGCACAGCGGCCATCAGCACCGAGTAGACCGCCATGATGACGGCGGTGGCGCGCTGGGCGATCCAGTCCTTGAGGCCGTAATGAGCCCCGACAACATTGCGATTGATCACAGCAGAACCCCCCACAGGATCAGGGTCAGCGGAATGCTGACGGCGAGAACGACGCCGGCGGACTTGCGGGCGGCTTCCTTTTCGATGCCGATATGCAGGTCGAGCAGCAGGAAGCGGATGCCGGCGCAGAAATGGTGGACGAAGGCCCAGATCAGACCGGCAAAGACGACCTTAGCAGGCAGCGACGCGGCAATCGACTTGAAAGTCGCGAAGCTTTCAGCCGAACCCAGGCTGGCACCGAACAGCCAGAGCAGCAACGGGAAACAGATAAACAAGCCGGCACCGCTGATGCGATGCAGAATTGAAACCTTGCCCGGCAACGGCAACCTGATGGTAGTCAAGTCCAAGTTTTTTGGACGCTTCTTGATGGTCATTTCTGCCATGAACGTCATCCCTCGCGTTAGTTTGCGGCTAGCCGCTTGTGCGTAAAAAGAGCCGTAATTATACATTCAAATCCGCCCCGCCACGGCCTGCGGAGGCTATATTGAAGGATTCCGGTACCCGACTTTCAGCCTAGTTCGTTACGGTAATGATGGTGGCAAGTGCTGTACAAACCGAGTCGCCATTCGACCGGTTTATTGCCATAGGTATAGGCCGTCCGCTCGACGCGCAACAGCGGTTGCCCGGCGACCACGCCGAGCCGGGCCGCGCTCTCGGCATCGGCCGCCACCGCCCGCAGACGCTCCTCGGCACGGATCATGCGCACGCCGTAATCGCTCTCGAACAGGCTGTACAGGGAACGCTCGCCGCCGCGCAAGGCTTCCAGCGACAGGCCGGCGAACAACTCGGCCACCAGGTAGATCTGGTCGAAGACCACCGGCTCGCTACCGAAGCGCAATACGCGCTGCACGCGGATCACCGCGTCGCCGATCGCCAGCCCGAGCGCTTCGGCCACCTCGGCGGAGGCTGCCACCGTATCGCAGGCGACGGCATCGCTGACGCCGTGCGTGATCTTGCCGTCATCCGGCACCAGGCGCAGGAAGCGGTAGAAGGAGCGCGGATCGCTGTGGGTCGCGACGAAGGTCCCCTTGCCCTGGCGGCGCACCAGCATGTTTTCGGCCGCCATCTCGTCGATGGCCTTGCGCACCGTCCCCTGACTGACATTGAAACGGGTCGCCAACTCGCCTTCGCTGGGAATCGCATCACCCGGACCCCATTCACCCTCCTCCAGACTGCGGATCAGAAAATCCTTGATCTGGCGATAGAGCGGACTGAACGTCGGTGAATGCGCGCGCACGGCAGCACGGGAAGCTTCGTTGGTCATGGACTCAAATTTCAGCACATTTCCCGCCTAGCGTCCACGAAAAGTTGTCTTATATAAGACAGCGAATTGACAGTCCTCGCCCGAGCTTCTAACATCCCGAGTTCTCGTGCCCACTGACGCAAGGTGCAGTTCCCGGTCGGCATCCGAGCCTCACGAACAATCTCTATCACGCTGTTTCAATCAGGAGCGACATATGTCCAAAGCCCCCATGCGCGTAGCTGTTACCGGCGCCGCCGGCCAGATCGGTTATAGCCTGCTGTTCCGCATCGCCTCCGGCGAAATGCTCGGCAAAGACCAGCCGGTGATCCTGCAGCTACTCGACCTGCCGCAAGCCCAGCAAGCCGTGAAGGGCGTCATGATGGAGCTGGAAGACTGCGCCTTCCCGCTGCTGGCCGGCATGGTCGCCACCGATGATCCGAACGTCGCCTTCAAGGACGCCGACGTCTGCCTGCTGGTCGGTGCCCGTCCGCGCACCAAGGGCATGGAACGTGCCGACCTGCTGACCGCCAACGGCGCCATCTTCACCGTTCAGGGCAAGGCCATCGCCGAGAACGCCAAGGAAGACGTCAAGGTTCTGGTCGTCGGCAACCCCTGCAACACCAACGCCTACATCGCCGCCGCCGCTGCCAAGAAGGTTGGCCGCACCAACCCGAACAACTACCACGGCATGCTGCGCCTGGACCACAACCGCGCCCTGTCGCA
>DASUZG010000075.1:0-3525 GCA_036376995.1 Azonexus sp.
CGACCTGCGCGACAAGCCGGCCGAGGGGCTGGCGGCGACTATCTACTACGGCCGGCCGGGCACGCCGATGCCGCCGTGGAAGCAGTTCATGTCCGAAGCCGAGGCGCTGTGGATCGTTGAAAAACTGATGAGCGAGTTCCCCAAATGAAACTGATCCTGAGCCTCTTTCTCGCCGCTCTGTTGAGCGCCTGCGCCAGCAGTCCGCAATTGCGCGGCACCGGCGACCTCGGGCTGGTCATCGAGCGCGCCAGCGGCCACGTGACCCTGGTCAATACCACCTCGCGCCAGCCCTATGCGCGCATCGAGGGTCTCGGCGACCTCTCGCACGCTTCCGCCGTCTATAGTCGCGACGGCCGCTATGCCTTCATCTTCGGCCGCGACGGCGGCCTTACCAAGATCGACCTGCTCGAAGCGAAGATCGTCAAGCGCGTGATCCAGGCCGGCAATGCCATCGGCGGCTCGATCTCGCAGGATGGCCGCCTCGTCGTCGCGCAGAACTACACGCCGGGCGGCATCAAGGCCTTCGACGCCGAAACCCTGGAGTTGCTCGCCGAGGTGCCGGCGGAGTACGCCCCGGGCCGCTTCTCCAAGGTCGTCGGCCTGGCCGATTCGCCGGGCAACAAGTTCGTCTATGCGCTGTTCGAGGCCGGCGAGATCTGGGTCACCGATTTCTCCAACCCGCGCCAGCCGACGACGCAGCGCTACCCGGCCGGCCAGCAGCCCTACGACGGGCTGGTGACGCCGGACGGCCGCTCCTTCCTGGCCGGCCTGTTCGGTGAGGACGGCGTGGCCATGCTCGACCTGTGGCGGCCGGAGCAGGGGGCACGCAAGATTCTCGAGAACTACGGCCGCGGCCAGGAGAAGCTGCCGGTGTTCAAGATGCCGCACCTGCGCGGCTGGTCGGTGGCGCAGGGCAAGGCCTACCTGCCGGCGATCGGCCGGCATGAGGTGCTGGTTGTCGACGTCGCCACCTGGAAGGAAGTCGGTCGCATTCCGGTGCGCGGCCAGCCGGTGTTCGTGATGGCTCGCCCCGACGGGCGTCAGGTGTGGGTCAATTTCGCCTTCCCCGACAACGGCAAGATGGACGTCATCGACACGCTGGCCGGCAAGGTGGTGCATGCCTTCGAGCCGGGCAAGGGCATCCTGCACATGGAATTCACGCCGCGCGGCGAAAACATCTGGCTTTCGGCGCGCGACGACAATAAAGTCCTGATCTACGACACGGCCACTTTCGCCAAGCGGGGCGAGATCGCCGCCGACAGCCCGTCCGGCATCTTCTTTACCACGCGCGCCGCGCGCATCGGCTTCTGATGAACGACAGTTTCGAATTCCGCCTGTTGAACGAATTCCAGCGCGACTTTCCGCTCTGTCCGGCGCCCTTTGCCGAACTGGCGGCACGCCTGGGTGTGGCCGAAAAGGCGGTGCTCGGCGCGCTCGAGAAACTGCGCCGCGAAGGCAAGATTTCGCGCGTCGGCGCCGTCTTTGCCCCGAAGCGCATCGGTGCTTCCACGCTGGCCGCCATGGCCGTGCCGCCGGAGCGCCTGGAAGCGGTGGCGGCGGCGGTCAATCGCTTCCCCGAAGTCAATCACAACTACGAGCGCGAGCATCACTACAACCTGTGGTTCGTCGTAACCGCCGGCAGCGAAGGCCGCTTGCAGGCGACCCTGGGAGCCATCGAGAAGGCGGCCGGCTATTCGCTGCTGGCCTTGCCGCTGGAAGAGGAGTTTCACATCGACCTCGGCTTCTCGCTGCAGGGCGAACAGCGCAAGAACGTGGCGACGGCGCGCCCGGTGCAGCCGGCCGTGCCGATCGGTGAATCCGAACGGCGCCTGGTGTCGGTGCTGCAGGAAGGGCTGCCGCTGTTCATGCGCCCGTTCGCACTGATTGCCGAGCGGATCGGCGCTTCGGAATCCGACGTCCTCAGTCGCATCCGGCGCTGGCTGGCCGACGGCGATATCAAGCGTTTCGGCGTCGTCGTCCGCCACCACGAGCTCGGCTACACGGCCAACGCCATGCTGGTCCATGACATTCCCGACAACCGGGTCAGCGAACTCGGCCGGGCTCTGGCCGCAGAGCCGGCCGTCACGCTCTGCTATCGTCGGCCGCGCCGCCTGCCGGACTGGCCCTACAACCTGTTCTGCATGATTCACGGCCGCGAGCGCAGCGAAGTCGAGGCGACCATTGCCGCCTTGCGCCAGCGCCATGGCCTGGAAAGCTGCGGCCACGACGTGCTCTTTTCCCTGACCCGCTTCAAGCAGGGCGGCGCCCGTTATGCGTGAACTCGACGCAGTCGACCGCGCCATCATCGCCACCATGCAGGGCGACTTCCCAATCTGCGAACGCCCTTACGCGCAGGTTGCCGCGACGATCGGCATCGCCGAGGAAGAGTTGCTTGGCCGCCTGGAGCGCCTGTTGGCCGACAAGGTGCTGACCCGCTTCGGGCCGATGTACCAGGTCGAGCGGATGGGCGGGGCCTTCGTGCTGGCCGCCCTGGCCGTCCCCGAGGCGCGTTACGAGGCCGTGACGGCGCAGGTCAATGCGCTGCCGCAGGTGGCCCACAACTACCGGCGCGAGCACGCCCTGAACATGTGGTTCGTGCTGGCCACCGAAACGCCGGCCGGCATCGCCGAGGCGGTGGCCCGCATCGAAGCCGACACCGGCCTGCCGGTATATGCCTTCCCGAAGGAACAGGAATATTTCGTCGAAATGAAGCTGGAGGCGCGCCTCTGATGGATGAACTGGACCGCGCGCTGATCGTTGCCACGCAAGGCGGCCTGCCGCTGGTGGCGCGGCCCTACGCTACCGTTGCCGAGACGCTCGGCGTCGCCGAGGCGGTAGTCATGGAACGCCTGCAGCGGATGCTGGCCGACGGCGTGATCCGCCGCATCGGCGCCGTCCCCAATCATTACGCCATTGGCTGGACAGCCAACGGCATGACGGTCTGGGATGTCGCCGATGAGCAGATCAACGCCTTGGGCGAGCAAGTGGGGGCCTTGCCCTTTGTCACGCACTGCTATCGCCGGCCGCGTGCCCTGCCGGCCTGGCCCTACAACCTGTTCGCCATGGTGCACGGCAACTCACGCACCGAATGCGAGGCGAAAGCGCAGGAAATCCGGCAGTTGCTCGGTTCAGCCTGCCGGGCCAGCGACATCCTGTATTCGACGCGGATACTGAAAAAGACCGGGCTGCGTCTCGGGCTTTGAGCCGGGGCCGGCTACCGTTTCAGTCCGGCATGCCTCGCCTGTCGGGGCGGGCCGTTCATCCTGCCAAACCGACCGCCGGTCTTTAATCAGGCATTTTTGCCAGTTGGCCATTACTTTGATAGTAGACTCAACTCAGCCAAACTGACATGTCGTTCGAGTGTTTGATGAAAGAAACTCCGATGAAAAACAAGCAACGCGCCTTTACACTGATTGAAATGTTGATCGTTGTGGCGATCATTGCGGTGCTGGCCTCCGTTGCCTTGCCGTCGTACAAGGACTACATCCGTAAAGCGAAACGCGCAACTGCCGCAGCAGCGCTGAT
>DASUZG010000076.1:0-4216 GCA_036376995.1 Azonexus sp.
GCCGCCGTGCTGTGGATTCCCGGCACCTTCCTGCTGCTCCTGCCGCAGTACCAGCCGGTCGAGCGCGACGAGAACCGGCCGCTCTGATCCGCCGATGAGCGACTTCTACCACAACGAACAGGACTCCGACCGCTTCCGCAACCGCCTGCTGGTGGCCGGCGCCGGCATCCTGCTCGCCTTCCTGCTGCTGTTCGCCCGCTTTTTCTACCTGCAGATCCTGCAGCACGAGTACTACACGACGCGCGCCGAAAGCAACCGCATCTCGCTGGTGCCGATCATGCCCAACCGCGGCAACATCGTGGACCGCAACGGCGTCATCCTGGCCCGCAACTACTCGGCGTTCACGCTGGAAATCACGCCCTCGAAGACCCTCGGCCTCGAGGACACCATCGACGGCCTGGCCGAGATCGTCGAGATCCAGCACAAGGACCGCCGCCGCTTCAAGCGCCTGCTCGAGGAATCGAAGAACTTCGAGTCGATCCCGATCCGCACCCGCCTCTCCGACGAGGAAGTGGCCCGCTTCGCCGCCAACCGCTATCGCTTCCCCGGCGTCGAGGTCAAGGCCCGGCTGTTCCGCCAGTATCCGGAAGGCACGCTGGCCGCGCACGCGATCGGCTACATCAGCCGGATCAACGCCAAGGACAAGGAAGCCATCGACGAAAGCGGCCACGGCGCCAACTACAAGGGCACCGACCATATCGGCAAGGTCGGCCTGGAAGCCCATTACGAGTACGAACTGCACGGCACCGCCGGCCACGAGCAGGTTGAGGTCGATGCCGGCGGCCGCGCCGTGCGCATCCTGTCGCAGACGCCGCCGGTGCCCGGCAACAACCTGGCGCTGACGCTCGACAGCAAACTGCAGAAGATCGCCGAGCAGGCCTTCGGCGGCCGCCGCGGCTCCTTGACCGCAATCGACCCGAGCACCGGCGCGGTGCTGGCGCTGGTCTCGTCGCCGGCCTTCGATCCCAACTTGTTCGTCGACGGCATCCGCTTCGACGACTGGGACGAGCTGAACAACAATCCCGACAAGCCGATGCTCAATCGCGCCATCTACAGCACCTATCCGCCCGGCTCGACCTTCAAGCCGCTGATGGCGCTCGGCGCGCTGACCAACGGCAAGCGCACGCCGGGCCAGGTGCTGGCCGACCCCGGCTTCTTCAATTTCGGCAACCGCCGCTTCATGGACGACAAGGTCGGCGGCCACGGCCTGGTGGACATGCACAAGTCCATCGTCGTCTCCTGCAACACCTACTACTACGTGCTGGCCAACGACATGGGCATCGACACCATCGCCCGCTTCATGGGTGATCTCGGCCTCGGCAAGAAGACCGGCCTCGACATTCCGGGCGAAGCACCGGGCATTTTGCCGTCGCCGGAATGGAAGCAACAGCGCTTCAAGAAGAGGGAACAGCAGAAGTGGTATGCCGGCGAGACCATCTCGGTCGGCATCGGCCAGGGCTACAACGCCTATTCGACGCTGCACATGGCGCACGCCCTGTCCAACGTGCTCAATTACGGCAAGGTCTTCCGCCCGCACCTGGTGCACACCGTCAGCAACCCGAACACCGGCGAAGTGCGCACCATCGAGACCGAACCGGTGCGCCAGGTGGCGCTGAAGCCGGAGCACGTCGACCTGATCAAGCGTGCCATGGCCGGCGTCGTCAAGGAAGGCACCGGCGCCCGCGCCTTCGCCGGCGCCGCCTACGAATCCGGCGGCAAGACCGGCACCGCCCAGGTGTTCAGCCTGAAGGGCGGCAAGTATGTCGCCGGCCAGCTGCGCGAACGCCTGCGCGACCACTCCTGGTACGTCGCCTTCGCCCCGGTGGACAAGCCGAAGATCGTCGTCGCGGTGATGGTCGAGAACGGCGGCTTCGGCGCCCAGTCGGCGGCGCCGATCGCCCGCCAGGTGTTCGACTATTACCTGACCGGCAAGGTGCCGGGCGGCCCGGCGCCGGAAACCGAGGCGCCGGAAGATGCCAGCGACGGGCCGCTGCTCGAGGAGGATGCCCATGAAGCTCGTTAAGCGCTTCGTCCACGCCATCGTCGCCCATCTCGACATGCCCTTGCTGCTGATCGTCCTGGCGCTGATGGCGCTCGGCCTGCTGACGGTGTTTTCGGCGACCTCCAGCGACGGCTTCGAGAAGCTCGACAAGCAGCTGATCAACATGGCGGTCTCCGGCGCCATCATGCTGGTCGTCGCCCGCACGCCGCCGCAGACGCTGATGCGCTTCGCCGTGCCGCTCTACGTGACCGGCGTCGTGCTGCTGCTCGGCGTCGCGCTGTTCGGCATCGTGGTCAACGGCTCGCGGCGCTGGCTGTCGCTCGGCATCGTCCGCATCCAGCCGTCGGAGATCATGAAGATCGCCATGCCGCTGATGCTCGCCTGGTATTTCCACAAGCACGAGGCAACGCTCAAGGCACGGCATTTCGCCATCGCCAGCGTCATCCTGCTGCTGCCGATCGGCTTCATCCTCAAGCAGCCCGACCTCGGCACCTCGCTGCTGATCGGCGCTTCCGGCTTCTTCGTGATCTTCTTCGCCGGCCTGCCGTGGAAGGTGATGTTCGGCCTCGCCGCCGCCGGCGGCGCCGCCCTGCCCTTCGCCTGGTCCTTGATGCACGACTACCAGCGGCGACGGGTGATGACCCTGCTCGATCCGACCTCCGACCCGCTCGGCGCCGGCTACCACATCATCCAGTCCACCATCGCCATCGGCTCCGGCGGCGGGCTCGGCAAGGGCTACCTGAACGGCAGCCAGACGCACCTCGAGTTCATCCCGGAAAAGCACACCGACTTCATCTTCGCCGTCTTCTCCGAGGAATGGGGCCTGCTCGGCAACGGCATCCTGCTCGTGCTGTTCACGCTGCTGATCGCCCGCGGCCTGATGATCGCGGCCGCCGCCCCGACGCTGTTCTCGCGCCTGCTGGCCGGCGCTATCACGCTGGTCTTCTTCATCTACGCCTTCGTGAACATGGGCATGGTTTCCGGCATCCTGCCGGTGGTCGGCGTGCCGCTGCCCTTCATCAGCTACGGCGGCACCGCACTGGTCACGCTGATGCTCGGCATCGGCATCCTGATGTCGATCCAGACCCACCGCATGCTGGTCAAGAAATGATGCGCCGGCGCCCGCTGCTCCCGTTCCTGGCGACGCTGCTGCCCGTGCTGCTGCTCGCCGCCTGCGGCAGCGCACCGCTGCCGGGCGATGGCAGCGGCGCCGAAACGCCGAGCGGCACCGCCCGCAAGCCGTCGCCGACGCGCAAGCCGACCGTGACGCTGAAGCGCGGCGGCGGCTTCTACAAGGACGACGGCCCCGGCGACGAGATTCCCGACGGCCTCGACGACATTCCCGATGCCGAACCGAAATGGGAGCCGCTGCACAAGCCGGCGACCAAGCCCTACGTCGTGCTCGGCAAGGAATACGTGCCCAACACCGCGGTAAAGCCGTACAAGGTGCGCGGCATCGCCTCCTGGTACGGCAAGAAATTCCACGGCCAGAAGACCTCCAACGGCGACACCTACGACATGTTCGGCATGACCGCCGCCCATCCGACGCTGGCCCTGCCGTCCTACGTTCGCGTCACCAACCTGCAGAGCGGCAAGGCGGTGATCGTCCGCGTCAACGACCGCGGCCCCTTCCATGCCGGGCGCGTCATCGACCTCTCCTACACCGCCGCCTACAAGCTCGGGCTGATCAACGGCGGCAGCGGCCAGGTCGAGGTCGAGGCCATCCTGCCCGGCGAGGCTGCCGGCACCGCCTACGCCCAGGTCGCGCCGCCGGCCGCCGAGAACGGCGACGAGATCGCCCGCCTGGCCCGCCAGATGGAGCGTGAACAGCGCCCGGCCAGCAGCGCGGCGGCCGCCGACGACCAGCCCCCCGGCCTCTACCTGCAGCTCGGCGCTTTCGCCAACCCGGACAACGCCGAAAACATGCGTAACCACCTGGCCCGCGAACTCGACTGGCTGGCCGAACCGATGCGCATCCGCAGCAGCGGCGGCATCCACCGCCTGCACCTCGGTCCCTACGCCAGCCGCGGCGACGCCGAGCAGGTCGCCGAGAAGATCCGGGCGGCGCTCGGCCAGCGGCCGACCGTCGTCACGCGCTGAGCCGGCGCCGGGGTTTGACCAGGATCAATGGCCCCCGGACCGGGCTGGCTATACTGCCTTGCTCGACATTCCGGACGCTCCCATGAGTCAGCTGCCCGACCTCATCTGCCCCGC
>DASUZG010000077.1:0-4909 GCA_036376995.1 Azonexus sp.
TTCCGGAAGAGGTGCGCCAGATCTACGCCCAATGGCGCCCGGCGCCGCTGTGCCGCGCTCTGCGCCTGGAACAGGCGCTCGGCACGCCGGCCAAGATTTTCTTCAAGTACGAGGGCGTGTCGCCGGCCGGTTCGCACAAGCCCAATTCCGCCGTGCCGCAGGCCTATTTCAACAAGCTGGCCGGTACCAAGCGGCTGACCACCGAGACCGGCGCCGGCCAGTGGGGTTCGTCCATCGCCTACGCCGGCCAGATGTTCGGCCTGCCGGTGCGCGTCTACATGGTCAAGGTCAGCTATCAGCAGAAGCCTTTCCGCCGCTCGATGATGCAGACCTGGGGTGCCGAGGTATTCGCCAGCCCGACCGATCTGACCAACGCCGGCCGCGCCGCGCTGGCCGCCGATGCGGAATGCCAGGGTTCGCTCGGCCTGGCGATTTCCGAAGCCGTTGAGGAAGCCGCCGCCGATCCGAATACCTGCTACACGCTGGGTTCGGTGCTGAACCACGTACTGCTGCACCAGACCGTCATCGGGCTGGAGGCCAAGAAGCAGTTCGCCAAGATCGGCCTCTACCCCGACGTGATCTTCGGCCCCTGCGGCGGCGGTTCGAGCTTCGGCGGCATCGCTTTCCCCTTTCTCGCCGACAAGGCGGCCGGCGACAAGCGCGCGGCCAACCTGCGTTGCGTCGCGGTCGAGCCGACCTCCTGTCCGACCCTGACCAAGGGCGCCTATACCTATGACTACGGCGATGCTTCCGGCTATACGCCGATCATGAAAATGTACACGCTGGGCCACGATTTCATGCCGCCCGGAATCCACGCCGGCGGCCTGCGCTACCACGGCGATTCGCCGCTGGTGTCGCAACTCTTCCACGAGAAGCTGCTGGAAGCGGTGGCGGTGCCGCAGGTCGCGACTTTCGAAGCCGGCGTCCAGTTCGCCCGCGCCGAAGGCATCATCCCGGCGCCGGAATCCTGCCACGCCATCCGCGCCGCCATCGATGAAGCGCTCAAGTGCAAGGCGACCGGCGAAGCCAAGACCATCCTCTTCTGCCTGACCGGCCACGGCCATTTCGACATGGCCTCCTACGACCGTTTCTTTTCCGGCCAGCTGGAGGATTACGATTACCCGGCCGAAGCCATTACCGAATCGTTGAAGCATCTACCCAAGGTCGGCTGACATCGTGAAAATCCTGGTCTTCCTGCTCGTTCTCGCCAACCTGTTGTTCTACGCCTACAGCGGCGGCTATCTCGGCAAGCCGGAACAGCCGGATGCCGGCCGTGTCGCCAAACAGGTGCAGCCCGAGCGCATCCGCATCATTTCGCGCGGCGAAGAGCCGCCGCTGCCGTCGCGCAACGGGCGCCCGGAAGCGGCCGCGCCGGCGGCGCCCAGTGCTCCGGCAGCACCCGCCGCGCCCGTGGCGCCCGCCGCCCCGGCCGCCGAGGCTGCGCCGGTCGTTAGCGCCACCAAGGTCTGCCTGGCCTGGGAGCACCTGCCGGCGGTCGATGCCGACCGCGTCAATGCGCTGATCGGCAGCCGCTTCCCGGCTTTCACCGTGAGCCGCCGGCCGGATGGCGGCGAGGGGGCCGGCTGGTGGATCTACATTCCGCCGCTGGCGAGCAAGGGCGAGGCCGACAAGAAGGCCGGCGAACTGCGCCAGCTCGGCGTCACCGACTACTTCATCGTTCCCGACGGACCCAACCGCTTGGCCATCTCGCTCGGCGTCTTTTCCGCCGAGAAGGGCGGCCAGGACCGCTTGGCCGAACTGAAGGGCAAGGGCGTGCGTTCCGCCCGCCTGATGCCGCGGCCGGGCAAGGACGGCACGCTGAGCCTGCAGGCCGAGGGGCCGGCCTCGGCCCAGGCGGCGCTGCTCGGCGCCCTGAACGGCAATCTGGCCCGGCCGGCGGTGCGGGACTGCCCGTGAGCGGCTACGTGGTCGGCCTGACCGGCGGCATCGGCAGCGGCAAGAGCCGGGTCGCCGAGCTGTTCGTCGAGCGCGGGGCGGCGCTGGTCGATACCGACGCCATCGCCCACGAACTGACCGGCCCTGGTGGTGCCGCGATGCCGGCATTGCAGGCGGAATTCGGGCGGCAGATCGCCGATGCGCGCGGGGCGCTGGACCGTACCGCAATGCGCCAGCAGGTGTTCGCCGACCCGCACAGCCGCCAGCGCCTGGAAGCCATCCTGCATCCGCTGATCCGCCAGCTGTCGGCCGAGCGCTGCCGGGCTGCCACCGCTCCCTACGTGATCCTCGCCGTGCCGCTGCTGGTCGAGTCAGGCACTTACCGTGACCGTTGCAACCGGATTCTGGTCGTCGACTGCCCGGAAGAATTGCAGATTGCCCGCGTCATGGCTCGCAACGGGCTGAGCGCCGACGCCGTGCGCGCCATCATGGCGGCCCAGGCGACGCGGGCCGAGCGGCTGGCGGTGGCCGATGACGTGGTGCTTAATGATGGGGATCTGGCGGCTTTGGCGGCCCAGGTCGACACATTGAATCTGAAATATCTACGACTTTTAGCAGATATACCTAAAGCAAGCTGTTGAGATTTGCTTGCAAATGCCTCAAAATTCGCAAAATTTTCCGTTTCCTCGGACACCGGCCGCGTGATTACATACGAGTACCCGTTTAACGAACGCATCCGCACGCTGCTGCGTCTGGAAGACTTGTTCGAGAAAACTGTGTACTTCGCGCAGGGTGACGGGCATCTCGAACACCACACGGCTCTGGTAACACTGTTCGAAATTCTTGAAGTCGCCGGCCGTGCCGACCTCAAGATGGACCTGATCCAGGAACTGGAACGGCAGCGGCAGACGCTGCTGGCCTACCGCAACAATCCCGACATCTCCGAGGAAGCGCTGTCCGGCGCACTGTACGAAATCGAGCAGTCCTCCGCCGCGCTGCTGGCGATGACCGGCAAACTGGGCCAGCAACTGCGCGACAACGACTGGCTGATGGGCATCAAGAGCCGCGCCGCGATTCCCGGTGGGGTCTGCGAATTCGACCTGCCGTCCTACCACTGGTGGCTGCACCGCGAGCCCGAGGCCCGGCGCGAGGCGCTCAACGGCTGGACCAAGCCGATGACGCCGATGCGCGACGCGGCCGCCATCGTGCTGCGCCTGCTGCGTTCCAGCGGCCGGCCGAAGAACTACACCGCCACCGCCGCCCAGTTCCAGCTCAATCTCGGCGGCACCGCCGCCCAGATGGTGCGCGTCTCGGTCGCCGACGACCAGCCGTCGATCCCGGAAGTCAGCGCGAACAAGTACTTCCTGAACATCCGCTTCACCAAGCCGCCGCGCGGCGACATCAAGGCGCGCAACTGCGAGGGTGATGTCGGCTTCGACCTGACCTTCTGCAATCTGTGATGGCCACCGTGCGCAAGGTACGCTGCCCGCAGTGCGGCGGCGAATCCCTCTGGTCCCCGGAGAACAAGTGGCGCCCGTTCTGTTCCGAGCGCTGCAAGCAGATCGATCTCGGCGCCTGGGCCAGCGATTCCTACCGCATTCCGGTGCAGGGCCAGCCGGATGGCCTGGACGGCGAACTGCCGCCCGACCACCCGGCCGACTGAATCACCAGCCGCGCATTAGCGCGATGCCGTGAGCGCCGGTTTCCTGCGCGCCGGCCAGCATCTCCGGCTGCATTCCACCCAGCGCGAACACCGGCAGCGTGTTGCCGGCGATCCGCCGGCTGAACTCCGACCACCCCAGGCCGGGGTTTTCCGGATGGGTCGGCGTCGGCAGCACCGGGCCGAGCAGCGCGTAGTCGAGTGCCAGTTCGCCGGCACGGGCGATTTCGCCGGCCGTGTGGCAGGAGGCGCCGACCCAGGTGAAGTCCGGGCGGGCAGGGCAGGCCGCCAGGGCCGCTGCCGACAGGTGCAGGCCGTCGGCATTGATGCGGCGGGCAAGGTCGGCGTCGTCGTTGATGACGACCAGCGCGCCGCGGTCATGGGCCAGGCGTGCCACCGCCTCGGCGAACCACAGGCGCTGGGCCGGCGGCAAGCCCTTGTCGCGCAGCTGGATCAGGCGCAGACCGGCGGCCAGCGCTTCCTCCAGGCGTTCCAGCTGGCGTTCCACGCCCTCGATCTCGGCCATGGTGATGGCCATCGTCGTCGGCAGGCTGAGCGCTTTCAGGATCGGGTCGTTGGCCGGCAGGATCGGCGCGACGTGCGCCGCGGCGCCGCAGGCCAGCCAGTCGACGGCCGAATGCTCGAGCGGTGCGGTGATGCCGATTTCACCTTCCCAGGCGGTGACGCGCCAGAAATTGAGGCGCACCGTGGCGTGCGGGTAGGTGAATTGCCGGGTCAGCCACGGCGCGCAGTCGGTCACGGTGATGCCGAGTTCCTCCTGCAGTTCGCGCACCAGCGCGGCACGCACGCTTTCGCCCGGCTCTACCTTGCCGCCGGGAAATTCCCAGTAGCCGGCGTAAACCTTGCCTTCCGGCCGCTGGGCGAGCAGGAACTCGCGCCCGTCGGCGCGCAGCATCACGGCGGCGGCGACTTCGACGACGGGGCTCATCGGCGCTTGCCCGCCGCGGCCTTTTTCTGCCGGCCGGCCAGGTCGCGGGCGAACTGCCAGGCCACGCGGCCCGAGCGCGAGCCGCGGCCGAGCGCCCAGTTGAGCGCCTCGCGCTCGCTGGCCTCGATCACCGCTTCGGCAACGCCGAAATGACGCAGCCAGTGGCGGGCGATATCGAGGTAGTCGTCCTGGCTGAACGGGTAGAAGGAAATCCACAGGCCGAAGCGCTCGGACAGCGAGATTTTTTCCTCGGTTGCTTCGCCCGGGTGGATCTCGTCGTCGACCCGCGTCGTCTCCAGATTCTCGGAGAAGTATTCCGGCATCAGGTGGCGGCGGTTGGAGGTGGCGTAGATCAGCACATTGTCCGGCGGCGCCGCGACCGAGCCGTCGAGCACCGATTTGAG
>DASUZG010000078.1:0-6798 GCA_036376995.1 Azonexus sp.
GTTCGAACTGCTGATCGCCGGTGCGATCGGCGGCGCCTACTGGCTGTTCTTCCGCAGCAGGCCGCCCGAGGACGGCACGCCGCCGGGCTGAGTTCAGTACGGCACCCCGAGCGCCTTGCAGAGAAAAGCCATCAGCGGCGCCGCAGTGGCGAACCGGGCGCTGGCGATGGCGACCAGGTCCGGCGCCAGCAGATCTGCGGGTGACAACGGTGCCAGTGCGATGAAATCCTTGCGTTTGAGATCGGCGATCGCCGGATGCTCGGCGGAATAGCCCCGGGGCGGCCGGCTCAGGCTGTCGCCGGCGAGCGCCCAGTGCTGCTGCAGGCGGGCGTCGTCGCGCACGGCGAACCAGCGTTCCGGGGCCTCGGCGATCTGCCGGCGGATGTGCTCCAGGGCCACCGGTTCCGGGTGCCAGCAGCCGGCGCCGAGAAAGCAGCGGTCGCCGGCCAGATGCAGGTAAAAGCCCGGCGCATGCACATCCTTGCCCTGTTCATGGCGAAACTGAATGCCGACATTGGTCTTGTACGGCGTCTTGTCGCGGGAAAAGCGCGTGTCGCGCTGCACGCGCATCAGCGAGCCGCCCAGGCGGCGCGCATCGGCGCGGAAATGCGGGGCGAAGGTCGCCAGTTCCGGGGCCATCGCGGCGATGAAGCGCAGCGCCGGTTCGCGCACCTCGGTTTCGTAGCGCGCCTGGTTGGCGGCGAACCACTCGCGGGTATTGTGGTCGGTGAGTTCGTCGAGGAAACTAAAGGTCATCCGGGTAAACATCGCTTGCCTCCTGGCCACTCGGGCCTCAACGTTGCCATACTCGCTTCACGACATCCAATTATGATAAGGCCGTGACTTTGAACCGCCACCCCGACTCCCCTCCCCGCTCCCGGCTCGACCGCTACGGCCGCGCCATGCTGATCGCGGCGGTGGTCCTGATCATCGGCGGCGTGCTGCTGGTCGACGAGATCAGCAACTCGCGGCTGCAGGCCCTGCATCTGGTGCGCTACGCCCGGCAACTCGAGTACCGCGTGGTGGACGGCGCCAGCGATGCGATCCGTTTTCCGCAGCACGGCCCGTTCGACGAGCGCCTGGGCTACAGCGAACTGCCGCGCCTGAGCGGGCTGCTGACCCAGCACGGCTTCCGGATGACCGGCCAGGCCCGCTTTTCGCCGGAGCTGATGCAGTACGCCGGGCGCGGCTATTTCCCGCCCTATCGCGAAAAAACGGCCGGCGGCCTGACCGTCAGCGACTGCCGTGGCGACATCCTGTACGACTTCCGCTACCCCTATCGCGGCTATGCCGATTTCGCCGCGGTGCCGCCGCGCGTGGTCGAGGCGCTGATGTTCATCGAAAACCGCGACCTGCTCGACGACAAGCGGCCGAAGATGAATCCAGCCGTCGATTGGGTGCGCTTCGGGCGGGCCGTGCTGGGCCGCATCGGCCGCACCTTCAATGCCGATTTCGATGCTCCCGGCGGCAGTACGCTGGCCACCCAGATCGAGAAATTCCGCCACTCGCCCGACGGTGTCACCCAGGATGCCGGGGAAAAGCTGCGCCAGATGGTCTCGGCCAGTATCCGCACCTACCGCGAAGGCGAGCAGACGTTGCCGGCGCGCCGGCAGATCCTGCTCGACTACCTGAATACCGTGCCGCTTTCGGCGGCGCCCCGGCACGGCGAGGTCAACGGCCTCGGTGATGGGTTGTGGGTGTGGTTCGCCGCCGATTTCGCCGAGGTCAATGCCCTGCTCGCCGAGCCGGATGCCAGCGGCGAGCGCCTGGCGGCCCAGGGCCGGGCACTGCACCAGGTGGTGGCGCTGATGATCGCCCACCGCCGCCCTTCCTACTACCTGGCGCCGGCCGGCCGGGCCGACCTGGCCCTGCTGGCGGCCGGCTACCTGCGCCTGCTGGCCGACAACGGCGTGATCAGCGCCGCC
The DNA here is from genome assembly GCA_036376995.1 of Azonexus sp. Classification (GTDB taxonomy): domain Bacteria; phylum Pseudomonadota; class Gammaproteobacteria; order Burkholderiales; family Rhodocyclaceae; genus Azonexus. The sequence goes on from DASUZG010000078.1 coordinate 1,926, forward strand.
TTGCGCGATGCGGCGCTGGCCGACCCGCTGCAATTCCGCGACATGACGGCCAACCCGGCGCTGCTGCCGAGCGACGCCGGCAAGGGCGCCGCCTCGCTGCGCAACCGCCTGGCCGGGACGCTCGACATTTCGCTGTACCAGCTCGACCGCTACGATGCCGATGTCTCGTCCACGCTCGATGGCGCGCTGCAGCAGCAGGTCAGCGACTATCTCGGGCAGCTCGGCGACCCGGCCTTCGCCCAGGCCCAGGGCCTGGTCGGCGAACGCATGCTCAGTCCGGCCACGCTGGCCGACGTGCATTACAGCTTCAACCTGGTCGAGCAGACGGCCGACGGCAACCACGTGCGCGTGCAGACCGACACCACCGACCAGCCGCTCGACATCAACGAAGGCAGCAAGCTCGAACTCGGCTCGACGGCCAAGCTGCGCGTGCTGACCACCTATCTCGAGATCGTCGCCGAACTGCACCAGCGCTACGTCCAGACGCCGCCGGCCGAACTGCGCAAGATCAAGGTCGAGCGGCGCGACCGCCTCAGCCAGTGGGCGATCGCCTACCTCGCCGCGGCCAAGGACACGAGCCTGCCGCCGATGCTGCAGGCGGCGCTGGAACGGCGCTATTCGGCGAGTCCGGGCGAGGAGTTCTTCACCGGCGGCGGCGTTCATACCTTCAACAACTTCCGCAAGGAAGACAACGGCCGCGAGCCGACGGTGCGCGAGGCGCTGCAGGCCTCGATCAACCTCCCCTTCGTGCGCCTGATGCGCGACCTGGTGCGCTACACCATGTACCAGGTGCCGGGCAGCACCGCCCAGTTGCTCGAACAGGCCGGCGACCCGCGCCGCCAGGAATACCTGGCGCGCTTCGCCGACCGCGAGGGGCAGGTTTTCCTGCGCCGCTTCTGGGTCAAGTACCGCGGCAAATCGCCGGCCGAGATCCGCGACGTCTTCCTGCACGGCCTGCGCCCCGGGCCGGCCCGCCTGGCCGCGGTCTTCCGTTACCTGACGCCGCAGGCCCCGGTGGCCGAGCTGGGCCGTTTCCTCGAACAGCGCCTCGACCGCGAGCTGACGGACGATGAGGTCGCCCGCCTGTACGAGCGCAATGGGCCGGAAGTCTTCGACCTGCCCGACCGCGGCTACGTGGCCCGCGTGCATCCCCTGGAACTGTGGCTGGTCGCCTACCTGTCCACCCATCCCGAGGCCGCCTGGCGCGAGGTCGTCCAGGCCAGCACCGGCGAGCGCCAGGCCGTCTACCGCTGGCTGTTCAAGACCCGCTTCAAGGACGCGCAGGATTCGCGCATCTACACCATGCTCGAAGTCGAGGCCTTCCTCGACCTGCACCGGCGCTGGGCGCGGCTCGGCTACCCGTTCGGCCACCTGGTGCCGTCGCTGGCCACCGCGCTCGGCAGTTCCGGCGACCGGCCGGCGGCGCTGGCCGACCTGATGGGCATCATCGAGAACAACGGCGTGCGCCTGCCGACCCGGCGCATCGAGCGCCTGACATTTGCCGCCGGCACCCCCTACGAGACGCGCTTCGCCGGCGGCAGCAGCGCGCCGGAGCGGGTGCTGCAGCCGGAAGTGGCGACTGCCCTGCGCGATGCGTTGTCCGAAGTCGTCGAAGGCGGCACCGCCCGCCGTCTGTCCGGCGCCTTCAAGCTGGCCGACGGCAGCACGCTGACCGTCGGCGGCAAGACCGGCACCGGCGACAACCGCATCGTCATCGGCCGCGGCAGCAGCCGCGGCGTGGCGCTCAACCGCACCGCCACCTTCGTCTTCTATCTCGGGCCGCGCCATTTCGGCACGCTGACCGCCTACGTCATGGGTCCGGAAGCGGACCGCTACCGCTTCACCTCGGCCCTGCCGGTGCAGATCCTGAAATCGATGGGGCCGTTGTTGCTGCCGGCGCTGGAGCCCGATGCGCCGGTCCGCTGCCCGGCCGGCTAACGCCCTTCGCCGGCGCCGAGCGACGCGCGCAGCAGCGCGATGAAGGCGCTGGTGCGCGCCGGCAGCAGGTGGCGGCCCGGCGTCACGCACCACAGGGTCACGGTCGGCAGGCGCCATTCCGGCAGCACGCGGACCAGGCGGCCCTGCGCTACCAAGGGCTCGGCGAAATGCCCGGTCAGGCCGACGATGCCCATGCCGTGCGCCGCCAGGTCGCGCTGCAGGCCCGGCGAATTGGCCGCCAGCGGACCGTTCGGCAAGCCTTCCCAGACTTCCTTGCCGCGCGTCAGGCGCCACGGCAGCGGCTCGCCGTTGCCGCCGATCAAACGCAGGCCGACGTGGTTCAGCAGTTCCTCGGGCCGGGCCGGCTGGCCGTAGCGTTGCAGGTAGGCGGGACTGGCGTAGAGGCCGTTGGCCATCTCGGTCAGCTTGCGCGCCACCAGCGTGGCATCGTCGGGCAGGCGGGCGGCGGCGCGCACGGCGAGGTCGAAGCGTTCGGCCAGCAGATCGACGCGGCGCGGCGAGAGGTCGAGTTCGAGGCGCACTTCCGGGTAGCTGGCGGCGTATTGCAGCAACAGCTGGGTCAGGTCGAGCTCGGCGAAATCGGGCGGCAGCGACACCCGCAGCACGCCGCGCGGCATATCCTGGCGGTGCTGGGCCAGCGCCGCCGCCGCTTCGGTTTCTTCCAGCAGGCGGCGGCCGTGCTCGAGAATGCGCTCGCCGAATTCGGTGATGGCCAGGCGGCGCGTGCTGCGCGTCACCAGCCGCTCGCCGAGCCGGTTCTCCAGCGCCGTGATGCGCCGCGACAAGGTCGATTTCGGCAGGCCGACCCGCTGCGCCGCCTTGGAGAAACTGCCGTCGTTGATGACGTGGGCGAAGAGGATCAGGTCGTTGGCATCGAGGCTCATTGACTGGCTTATTGTTGCATTGGTGGAACAATCATAACCGTTTCGACGGCTTCTGGTGCGTGGGTGCGCTCAATAAAATGAGCTCCATGGATACGGCAATCGCCGGCCCCAAACCCCAAGCGAACCTGGAGAACCCGATCATGAAAATCCTGCAAATCAACGCTAGCGCCCGTTCCACCGGTGCCAACTCGACCCGCCTCGCCGATGCCATTACCGCCCGCCTGCTGGCCCAGCAGCCGCAGGCCACGGTCGAACTGCGCGACCTCGCCACCGAGCCGCACCCGGTGCTCGACGAACCGGCGCTGGGCGCCCTCTTCACCCCGGCCGAGCAGCGCACGCCGGAACAGGCGGCGCGCGTCGCCCTCGACGATGCGCTGATCGCCCAGGTCCAGGCGGTCGATGTGATCGTGCTCGGCGTGCCGATGTACAACTTCGGCGTGCCGGTGCAGTTGAAGACCTGGATCGACGCCATCGCCCGCGCCGGCGTCACTTTCCGCTACACCGCCAACGGTCCGGAAGGCCTGCTCAAGGGCAAGAAGGTCTATGTCGCGCTGGCCCGCGGCGGCCTCTACCGCAACACCCCGGCCGACGCCCAGACGCCGTACCTGAAGAACGTGCTGGCCTTCCTCGGCATGACCGACGTCGAGTTCATCTTCGCCGAAGGCCTGTCGATGGGCGCCGAGTCGGCGACCAAGGCCTTCGCCGAGGCCGAGGCACGTCTCGACGAGATTTTTGCCTAAATCCGTGTAACCGCCGGATGGCGTCTGCCGTCCGGCCACCAGGAGAACCGCCATGAACGCTTCTTTCCGCCCTGCCGCCACGCCGCTGCGCGCCGTCGAACGCCTGGTCCAGGGGCTCGCCACCTCCGACGGCGCCGGCGTGCGCCTGACCCGCGTGCTGACCCAGAACCTGCAGCGCCGGCTCGATCCCTTCCTGATGCTCGACGCCTTCCGGAACGAGAATCCGGACGACTACATCGGTGGTTTTCCCGACCATCCGCACCGCGGCTTCGAAACCATCTCCTACATGATCGCCGGCCGCATGCGCCACCACGACAGCGCCGGCAACGCCGGCCTGCTCGGGCCGGGCGGCGTGCAGTGGATGACGGCCGGCAGCGGCCTCGTGCATTCCGCGCTGCCGGAACAGGAGGAAGGCTTGATGGAAGGCTTCCAGCTGTGGCTGAACCTGCCGGCCGCCGACAAGATGATCGCGCCGAACTACCGCGACATCCCGTCCGCGGCGATTCCCGAATACGTCACCGCCGACGGCGTGCGGGTACGCGTCATCGCCGGCAGCAGCCAGGGTGTTGCGGGGGCCGTGCAGCGCGAGGCGACGGCGCCGTTGTATCTGGATGTGCACCTGCCGGCCGGCACGCACTTCGAGCAGGCCATTGCGCCCGGACACAACGCTTTCGCCTACGTCTATCGCGGTCGCATCGAGATCGGCGAGACGGAAGTCGCCGACCGCCAGATGGCCATCCTCGCCAACGACGGCGGCGCCGCGGTCGCCCTGGCGGCACCGGAAGCCGCGCGCGTGCTGATCATCGCCGGCCGGCCGCTGAACGAGCCGATCGCCCAATACGGCCCGTTCGTGATGAACACTGGCGAGCAGTTGCAGCAGGCGCTGCGCGACTACCAGGCCGGACTGTTCGAGGCGGCCGCCGTGCAATCCTTGTGAACCAAGTCGTCGGCGCGGGGTCGTAGCGCCAGACGACCCCGCCGAACCGACGACAGGACAAGCCGATGGACCTCGCCCAGATCACCGACTCCCTCCAGCGCGACGCGGTCTGGGTGGTCTTCGTCAATGTCCTGCTGCAACAGGCCGGGCTGCCGGTGCCGGCGGTGCCGACCCTGCTGCTGGCCGGCAGTCTGGCGCTGTCCTCCGGGCAGCTGGCGCAGATGCTGCTGGCCGCCGCCCTCGCCTCGGTGCTGGCCGACTGGCTGTGGTACCTGGCCGGGCGCGCCTTCGGCTACCGGGTGCTGGCCGGGCTGTGCCGGCTGTCGATCAATCCCGGCTCCTGCGTCAGCCAG
>DASUZG010000079.1:0-6137 GCA_036376995.1 Azonexus sp.
CCATCTGGCGGTGCTGCCGCTCGGCCTGTTGCTGGAAAACGTCGCCGGCCTGCATGCGCCGCTGCTGCGCGACATGCCGGTGCATCTGCCGCCGCTGGCCGCGCTCGGCTGGCGCGGCATGGCCGGGTTCGACGCGGCGGCACTGCAGGCGGCGGTCGCCGCGGCGCAACCGGGCAGCCTGATCCTGGTGCCGGAACTGCTGAAGGCCTGGAGTCTTCATCTGGCCGCCAGCGGCCAGCGCCCGGCCGCATCGCTGCGCTATGTCGCGGTCGGCGGCGCCCGCGTCGATCACGGCGCCCTGCTCCAGGCCCGAGCGCTGGGCATCCCGGCCTACCAGGGCTACGGCCTGACCGAATGCGGCTCGGTGGTCAGCCTCAACCGCCCGGACGACGACGGTGACGATGTCGGCCGCCCGCTCGAACATGCCGAAATCCGCGTCGCCGGCGGCGAAGTACTGGTCCGCAGCCGCGCCTTCCTCGGCTATGCCGGCAACACCGAGGCCCCGACCGACCCCGAATTCGCCACCGGCGATCTCGGCGAATTCGCCCGCAACGGCCATCTGCGCCTGGGCGGACGGCGCAAGAACCTGCTGATCACCTCCTTCGGCCGCAACATTTCTCCGGAGTGGGTGGAATCGGTGCTGCTCGCCCAGCCGGCGATCATGCAGGCCGTCGTCGTCGGCGAAGCGCAGTCGGCGCTCGGGGCGGTGCTGGTGCCGCTGCCCGGCATCAACGACAGCCAGCTCGACGCCGCCGTCGCCGCCGCCAACCTGCGCCTGCCCGACTACGCCCGCATCGGCCGCTGGCAGCGCAGCGCCCCCTTTTCCGCCGCCAACGGCCTGGCCACCGGCAATGGCCGGCCGTTGCGCCCGGCCATCGCCGCCCGTTTCGCTGCCGTCAGTGCAGCCTTGCCCTAAAGGAATCCCCTTCATGTCCTTCTTCGATTCTCTGCACCAGGCCACGGCCGATGCCCGCATCGACCTGCTCGCCGCCCCGGCCATCGCCGGCAGCCTCGCCGGGCGGATCAGCCGCGAGAGCTACCTGGCCTTCCTCGCCCAGGCCTACCACCACGTCCGCCACACGACGCCGCTGCTGATGAGCCTCGGCGGCCGCCTGCCGGAACGCCTCGCCTGGCTGCGCCGGGCGGTGGCCGAATACATCGAGGAGGAGATCGGCCACGAGGAATGGATTCTCAACGACATCGCCGCCGCCGGCGGCGACGCCGAGGCGGTGCGCCACAGCCGTCCGGACCTGCCGGCCGAAGTGATGGTCGCCTACGCCTACGACCTGATCAACCGCGGCAATCCGGCCGCCTTCTTCGGCATGGTCTATGTCCTCGAAGGCACCAGCGTGGCCCTCGCGCTGCGCGCCGCCGACAGCATCCAGCAGACCCTGGGGCTGCCCGACGGCGCCTTCACCTACCTGCGCTCGCACGGCACGCTCGACATCGAGCACACCCGCCACCTGGCCGAATTGGTCAACAACATGGATCCGGCCGACCAGGCCGACGTGGTGCATGCCGCCCGCGTCTTCTTCAAGCTCTACGGCGACGTCTTCCGCGCCCTGCCGGTGACCGAGGAGGCCCTGGCATGCAGCTGAGCGGCGCCCGCATCCTGCTCACCGGCGCCAGCGGCGGGCTCGGCCGGGCGCTGGCGCCGCAGCTGTCGGCCGGTGGCGCGGCGCTGCTGCTGACCGGGCGCGACAGCCAGCGCCTGGCCGGCCTCGTGCCCCGGCCGGGCGGCGAAGTCGCCAGCCTCGCCGCCGATCTCGACGATCCGGCGGGACTCGCCGCAGTGGTCGCCGCCGCCCGCCAGTTCAAGGTCAATGTGCTGATCAACAATGCCGGCATCGGCTGCTTCGGCCTGCTCGAGGAACAATCCTGGCCGGACCTCGGGCAGGTGCTGAAGACCAACCTGGAAAGCCCGATGCGCCTGACCCACGCGCTGCTGCCGTGGCTGACCGCGCAGCCGCAGGCGGCCATCGTCAATGTCGGCTCGACGTTCGGCAGCCTGCCGTTTCCCGGCTTCGCCGCCTATTCGGCGGCCAAGGCCGGCCTGCGCGGCTTCTCCCAGGCCCTGCGCCGCGAACTGGCCGATTCCCCGGTGCGGGTGCTGCACCTGGCGCCGCGGGCCATCGACACGCCGCTCAATTCGCCGGCGGTCAATGCCTTGAACCGCCATCTCGGCAACCGCAGCGACCACCCCGAGGACGTCGCCCGGCAGATCGTCCGCGCCCTGCAGAAGGACGAGCGGGAACGCCACATCGGCTTTCCCGAGCGGCTGTTCGCCTGGGTCAACGGCGTCGCCCCGCAACTGATCGACCGCGCCCTGGCCGGCAAGCTGGCGGCCATCAAGAAGCACGCCTCCTCACAATAAGTCATGAAAGGATTTTCCATGCCCCTCTTCAGAGCCCTCATCCTCGCCCTCGCCGCCCTGCTCGGCGGCCCGGCCGGCGCCGCCGGCGTCGACGACCTGATCCGTCCGATCCAGGACGAATGGGCCGACATCAAGTACCGCCAGCCGCCCAAGCAGCAGGCGGAGCTCTACCGCGCCCTGGCCGAGCGCACCCGCAAGCTCGCCGAAAGCCATCCCTACTCGGCGGAAATCCTGATCTGGGAAGGCATCGTCGTCTCCAGCGAAGCCGGCGCCCGCGGCGGCCTCGGCGCCCTGTCGCTGGCCAAGGAGGCCCGCCGCCTGCTCGAGGAAAGCCTGAAGCTCAACGAAGGCGCGCTCAGCGGCTCGGCCTACACCAGTCTGGCCACGCTGTACGCCAAGGTGCCCGGCTGGCCGATCGCCTTCGGCGACGACAAGCGGGCCGAGGAACTTTTCCGCAAGTCGCTGGCCATCAACCCGGGCGGTATTGACCCCAATTTCTTTTACGGGGAGTATCTGGTCGATGACGGGCGCGTCGCCGAAGGCCGCCGCTACCTCGAAACCGCACTCAAGGCGCCGCCCCGCCCGGGCCGCGAACTGGCCGACCAGGGCCGCCGCCGCGAAGCCCAGGCATTGCTCGACAAGCTGGCCAAGGATGGCAAATAAGTGAGATTGCTGCTGGTTGAAGACGACGCGCTGCTCGGCGACGGCATCCGTGCCGGCCTGATGCTGGCCGCCTACGCGGTGGACTGGGTGCGCGACGGCAAGGCCGGGTTGCGCGCCCTGCTCGACCACGATTACGACGCCTGCGTGCTCGACCTCGGCCTGCCCGGCCTGGACGGCCTGGCGGTGCTGAAGGCGGCGCGCCAGCAGGGCCGGCAGCTGCCGGTGCTGCTGCTGACCGCCCGCGACACCCGCGACGACAAGATCCACGGTCTCGATTGCGGCGCCGACGACTACCTGACCAAGCCCTTCGACCTGGCTGAGCTGCAGGCCCGCCTGCGCGCCCTGCTGCGCCGCGCCGGCGGCGCAGCCGGCCCGGTCCTCGGCCACGCCGGCGTCGAACTCGACCCGGCGACCAAGCGGGTCACCCGCCACGGCGAGGAAATCGCGCTGTCGGCGCGGGAATACGCGCTGCTGCTCGACCTGCTCAACCACCCGCGCCACGTCCGCACCCGCGCCCAGCTCGAGGAAAGCCTCTACGCCTGGGGCAGCGAAACCGACAGCAACACCGTCGAGGTCTATATCCACCACCTGCGCAAGAAGCTGGGTGCCGAGTTCATCCGCACCGTGCGCGGCCTCGGCTACCAGCTGGGCCAGTCCGCCTGATGCGGCGGACCGGCCCGGCCGCCCATTCGCTGCGCTGGCGCCTGCTGCGCGCCGTCTCGGTGGCGACGCTGCTGGTGTGGAGCCTCTCCGGCGTCTTCAGCTACCTGAAGGCGCAGCACGAGGCCGAGGAACTGATGGACGGCCACCTGGCCCAGTCCGCCCGGCTGCTGCTGGCCTTGGTGCGCGACAACGAGAGCCACCTCGGCGACCTGGCGATGCGCCTGGCCACCGTCCGCGGCACCAGCGACAACATCTACGAACCTCCGCTGGAATTCCAGATCGGCCACGGCGACGGCACCATCCTGCTGCGCTCGGACGCCGCCCCGCTGCTGCCGGTGCTCGGCGTGGCCGGCTACAGCGACATCGAACGCGACACCGAATCGTGGCGGGTGCTGAACATGGTCGCCGCCGACGGCAACTACCGGGTCCAGGTGGCGCAGTCGATCGCCATGCGCGACCAGGCGGCGCTGGAAGTGGCCAGCCAGAGCGTCTACCCGATCGTCATCGTGCTGCCGCTGTTGCTGCTGGCCAGCTACTTTTCGGTCCGCCGGGTGCTGCGCCCACTCGATGCGCTGGCCGACGACGTCGCGGTGCGCACGCCGGAGACCCTGACGCCGCTGCCGGAACGCGACGTGCCGCAGGAAGTGGCGCCCCTGGTCGGCGCCCTCAACCGGCTGTTCGGCCGCCTCGGCCAGACGCTGGAGAACGAGCGCCGGTTCACCGCCGACGCCGCCCACGAGCTGCGCACCCCGCTCGCCGCGGTCAAGGTGCAGACCCAGGTGGCGATGCTGGCCGCCGATCCGCAGATCCGCGGCCACGCATTGCAGCAGATCGAAAGCGGCGTCGACCGGGCGACCCGGCTGGTCAACCAGTTGCTGCGCCTGGCCCGGCTCGATCCGATGCACCAGCTCGACCACCCGCAGGCTTTCGATCTGCGCGGCGTGGTCGACGAGGCCCTGCGCGCCATCCGCAATGCCCGGCCGCAGATCGGCCACGAGATCGTCGAGGAATTGCCGGCCCAGCCGCTGATCGTCGCCGGCGATCCCGACCTGCTCGGCATCGCGCTGCGCAACCTCGTCGACAACGCGCTCCGCTACAGCGGGCCGGGCAGCAGCATCCGCATCAGCGCCGCCGGCAGCGGCGAACGCTGCATGCTGAGCGTGCGCGACAACGGTCCCGGCGTGCCGGCCGACATCCAGACCCGGCTCGGCGAACGCTTCTACCGCCACTGCGACAGCGGCGCCGAAGGCAACGGCCTCGGGCTGGCCATCGTCGGCCGCATCGCCGAACTGCATGGCGGCCAATTCGCCGCCGGCAACCACCCGGATGGCGGCTTCGTGGCCACCCTGAGCGAACTGAGGCTGGCCCCGGCTGCCTCCGGAAGCAGCGCCTAGCGCGGCAGTGCCAGTGTCGTCCGGCTGCCGTAGGCCGGACGGAAATCCAGGCAATCGGCGATCGGCCGCTCGTGGACGTAGGCATGGAGGCTGCGGATCACGCCGGCATGGGTGACCAGCACGGCTTCGTCCACCGGCAGCGCGGCAACGAAGGCCAGCACGCGCTGCTGCAATTGCCGCGGCGATTCGCCGCCGGGCGGCGCGTAGCCGGCGACATCGGCCGCCCAGGCATCGAGTTCGTCGCGCGGAATGTCGGCCCACGGCCGGCCTTCCCAGGCGCCGAAATGCATTTCCTGCAAGCGCGCATCGAACAGCGGCGCCGGATGCAGCGCCGTCGCCAGTTCGCGGCAGCGCTGCAACGGGCTGCTCCACAGCGGCAAGCCGGGTGGCAGGTCGGCGCGCAGCGCGGCGACGAGCGGCGCGGGTGCGGCGGCCGGCACGTCGAGCGCGCCATAGCAGGTCTGCGCCGCCACCTGCGGCGGCGGATGGCGGATCAGGTGCAGGATCAGCGCGGCCACTGCGCCAGCAGGCCGAGATAGAAGGCGATTTCGGCGACCTGCTGGACGGCGCCGAGGCAGTCGCCGGTGTAGCCGCCCAGCCAGCGGCGGAACTTGGCCGCCAGCCACAGCGTCGCCAGCGCCGCCAGCAGGCAGCCGGCCAGCGCCTGCGGCCACGGCAAGGGCAGCAGGGCCAGTCCGGCGAAGGCGCTGGCTGCCGCCAGCGCCCCGGCCGGCAGGCGGGTGGCCAGCGGCTTGGCCTTGGATTGCAGGTCGTCGCGCACGTAATCCATGGTCGCCAGCAACAGTGTCGCCGCGTAGCGCGACACCGCGTGCCCGGCGAGCAACGCCCACGGCACCAGCGCCGGGTCGAGCGCGGCGAGCAGCACGAACTTGCCGCTCAGACCGAGCCACAGCGCGACCACGCCGTAGCTGCCGACCCGCGAGTCCTTCATGATGTCGAGGATGCGCTGCTTGTCCCAGCCGCCGCCCAAGCCGTCGGCGGCATCCGACAGGCCGTCCTCGTGGAAGGCGCCGGTGGCGTAC
>DASUZG010000080.1:0-4798 GCA_036376995.1 Azonexus sp.
GTTCTTCGACGAAACCACCGTCGTCCTGTCCTGCGACGTCGTCGACCCGGCCGACGGCCGTGGCTACGACCGCGACCCGCGCTCCATCGCCAAGCGCGCTGAAGCCTACCTGAAGTCCTCCGGTATCGGCGACACCGCCTACTTCGGTCCGGAACCCGAATTCTTCATCTTCGACGGCGTCGAATGGTCCGTCGATATGTCCGGCTGCTCGCTGAAGATCCACTCCGGCGAAGCCGCCTGGAAGTCGGGTGAAGCCAACGAAGGCCAGGGCGCCACCGGCCACCGTCCGGGCGTCAAGGGCGGCTACTTCCCGGTCCCGCCGGTCGACAGCCTGCACGACATCCGTTCGGCCATGGTCCTGACCCTGGAATCCCTGGGCGTGCCGGTCGAAGTGCATCACCACGAAGTGGCCAACGCCGGTCAGTGCGAAATCGGCACCGTGTTCTCGACCCTGGTCAAGCGCGCCGACTGGACCCAGATCCTGAAGTACGTGGTGCACAACGTTGCCCACCAGTACGGCAAGACCGCCACCTTCATGCCGAAGCCGATCGTCGGCGACAACGGCTCGGGCATGCACGTGCACCAGTCGATCTGGAAGGATGGCAAGAACCTGTTCGCCGGTGACGGCTACGCCGGCCTGTCCGATACCGCCCTGTTCTACATCGGCGGCATCATCAAGCACGCCAAGGCCCTGAACGCCATCACCAACCCGGGTACCAACTCCTACAAGCGTCTGGTCCCGCACTACGAAGCTCCGGTCAAGCTGGCCTACTCGGCCAAGAACCGCTCGGCCTCGATCCGCATCCCGCACGTCGCCTCCACCAAGGCCCGTCGTATCGAGACCCGCTTCCCGGATCCGATCGCCAACCCGTACCTGTGCTTCGCCGCGCTGCTGATGGCTGGCCTGGACGGCATCCAGAACAAGATCCACCCGGGCGATCCGGCCGACAAGAACCTGTACGACCTGCCGCCGGAAGAAGACGCGCTGATCCCGACCGTCTGCGCCTCGCTGGAAGAAGCCCTGGAAAACCTGGACAAGGATCGCGAGTTCCTGACCCGCGGCGGCGTCTTCTCCAACGACTGGATCGATGCCTTCATCGCCCTGAAGATGGAAGAAGTCAACAAGATCCGCATGACCACGCACCCGGTCGAGTTCGATCTGTACTACAGCTGCTGATCCTTGCAGCATCAGAAAGGGCGGGGTTTCCCGCCCTTTTTTTGTCGACCGTTTTCGTGCTGCCGGCCGATAAGCGGCTACACTTGAACGGTCGCAAGGAAGGATGACGATGACACGTATTGCAACTGCTTTCCTGATCGCCGCCGTGAGCCTGCCGGCGGCCGCCCAGACCATCTACAAGTGCGTCGACGACCGCGGCGGCACGCTGATTTCCAATACGCGCGTCAACAAGGACTGCAAGGCCGTGGTCAGCTCGCCGGAGACGGCACTGCCGTCGGCGCCGCGGGCCCGTCCGGCGGCCGCCAATCCGTCGCCGGCCAACTTCCCGCGGGTCCAGGAAGATACCCAGAAGGCGCGCGACAACGACCGCCGGCATATCCTCGAGCAGGAACTGGCCGGCGAGCAGCGCAACCTCGAGCAGGCCCGGCGCGAACTGGCCGAACAGGAGAACCTGCGCGTGCCGGCCGGTGCGCCCGCCGGCGTCGATCGCCTGGCGCCCTACCGCGACCGTGTGGCGCAGCACGAGCGCAACATCGCGGCCATCCAGAAGGAACTGGGCGGCCTGCGCTGAGCGGAGCGGCCGCCGCCTGTTGTACCTGTCGACATGAACGTTACCCATGCTTCCTACGCCGGTCTCGACCTGCTCGCCTCGGCGGTGCTGCTGCTCGATGCCGAGCAACTGATCCGCTACATCAACCCGGCCGGCGAGAACCTGCTGGCAGTCAGCGGCCGGGCCATCACCGGCAGCACGCTGGCCGATGTCTGCACCTGCTCGGCGACGCTGCAGGCGGCGCTCGACAACGGGCTGGCCAACAACTGGGGCTATACCGGGCAGAACATCGAGTTGAAGCGCAGCGACGGCGAACTGCTGCATCTCAACTGCACCGTGACGCCGCTGCGCCCGGACATTGCCGGCGGCATGCGCCTGCTGCTCGAACTGCAGCCGATCGAACACCACCTGGCGGCGACCCGCGAGGAGCGGCTGATCGAACAGCAGCAGGCCAGCCGCGAACTGATCCGCAACCTCGCCCACGAGATCAAGAATCCGCTCGGCGGCATCCGCGGCGCCGCGCAGCTGCTCGAGCATGAGCTGGCGCATTTGACCAACGCGCCGTCGCTGAAGGAATACACCCAGGTCATCATCAAGGAAGCCGACCGCCTGCAGGACCTGATGCAGCGCCTGCTGACGCCGCACCGGGCGATGCTGCCGACGACGGTGAACATCCACGAGATCCTCGAGCGGGTGCGCAGCCTGCTGACAGCCGAGTTCCCCGGCTCGCTGGCGGTGGCCCGTGACTACGACACCAGTCTGCCGGAACTGGTCGGCGACCGCGAGCAGCTGATCCAGGCGGTGCTCAACATCGCCCGCAATGCCGCGCAGGCGATGCACGGCGACGGCGAAATCGTGCTGCGCACGCGGGCGCTGCGCCAGGTCACGCTGGCCAAGAAGCGCTACCGCCTGGCGGTCGAACTGAAGGTCATCGACAACGGCCCGGGCATTCCCGAAGACATCCGCGAGCGCATGTTCTATCCGCTGGTCTCCGGGCGCGAGGGCGGCAGCGGACTGGGCCTGACCATCGCCCAGAATTTCGTCCAGCATCACCACGGCACGATCGACTGCGCGAGCCGTCCGGGCAACACGGTCTTCACGCTGCGCCTGCCGGTCGAACAGGCCTGACTCTTGCTTCGTTTCAGGCCATTGTCACACTGAAATGAGCCATAAGAATATGAAACCGGTCTGGATCGTAGACGACGATCGCTCCATCCGTTGGGTGCTGGAAAAGACCCTGTCGCGCGAGGGCATCCCGTTCAAGAGTTTCGCCTCGGCGAGCGAAGCCATTTCCCAGCTCGAACAGGGCGTCGAGCCGCCGCAGGTGCTGATGTCGGACATCCGCATGCCCGGCCAGTCCGGCCTCGAACTGCTGCAGGAAGTGAAAACCCGTTTCCCGTCGGTGCCGGTCATCATCATGACCGCCTATTCCGACCTGGAAAGCGCCGTTGCGGCCTTCCAGGGCGGCGCCTTCGAATACCTGCCGAAACCGTTCGATGTCGATCAGGCGGTCGAACTGATCCGGCGGGCCGTCGACGAATCGATGCACCAAAGTGGTGCTTCCGAGGAAGAGGGCCTGGTGCCGGAGATTCTCGGCCAGGCGCCGGCGATGCAGGAAGTCTTCCGCGCCATCGGCCGGCTCGCGCTCTCCCATGCCACCGTGTTGATCACCGGCGAGTCCGGTTCCGGCAAGGAACTGGTGGCGCGCGCCCTGCACCGGCACAGCCCGCGCTCGGACAAGCCGTTCATCGCCATCAACACCGCCGCCATCCCGAAGGACCTGCTCGAATCCGAACTGTTCGGCCATGAGCGCGGCGCCTTCACCGGCGCCCAGGCGCAGCGGCGCGGCCGCTTCGAGCAGGCCGAGGGGGGCACGCTGTTCCTCGACGAAATCGGCGACATGCCCTCCGAACTGCAGACGCGCCTGCTGCGCGTGCTCTCCGACGGGCATTTCTACCGCGTCGGCGGCCACTCGCCGATCAAGGCCAATGTCCGCGTGATCGCCGCGACGCACCAGAACCTGGAAAGCCGGGTCAAGGAAGGCTTGTTCCGCGAGGACCTGTTCCATCGCCTGAACGTCATCCGCATCCGCCTGCCGTCGCTGCGCGAGCGACGCGAGGACATTCCGCTGCTGACCCGCCACTTCCTGCAGAAGAGTGCCCGCGAACTGGGCGTCGAAGCCAAGCGGCTGTCGGAGCCGGCGCTGAAGTACCTGAGCGGCCTCGATTTCCAGGGCAACGTCCGGCAGCTGGAAAACCTCTGCCACTGGCTGACCGTGATGGCGCCCGGGCAGCAGGTCGAAGTCGGCGACCTGCCCGGCGAGTTGCGCGAGTCAGCGCCGACGGCCCAGGCCACCGACTGGGAAAGCGCGCTCGAAGGCGAAGTCGACCGCCTGCTGGCGCGCGGCGTGCCGGAAGTCCATGGTGTACTGGCGCAGACCTTCGAGCGCATCCTGATCTCGCGCGCCCTGGCCCATACCGGCGGGCGCCGCATCGAGGCGGCGCTGGCGCTCGGCATCGGCCGCAACACCATTACCCGCAAGATCGCCGATCTCGGCATCGACGGCGGCAAGGAGGCGGTGACGGAGTAAAATCCGGCGCATGCCGCTGATTGACCTCGTTCTGCTCAAAGCCCGGCTCGGCCCACTGGCCGGGCGTTTCGACGTCGATGCCCTCGACACCTGCGACTCGACCAGCAGCGAACTGATGCGCCGCGCCGATGCCGGCGCCCCGGCCGGCACGGTGATCGTCGCCGACCGCCAGGAGGCAGGGCGCGGCCGTCGCGGCCGTAGCTGGCTGTCCTCGCCCGAACGCAGCCTGACCTTTTCCGTGCTGTGGCGCTTTACCGGCTCGCCGGCCCGCCTGGGTGGCCTGTCGCTGGCCGTCGGCGTGGCCCTGGCGCAGGCGCTGGAAAGCCTGGGCGCCCGTGGCGTCGGGCTCAAGTGGCCGAACGACGTGCTGCTGAGCACCGCCAGTGACCAGGCCAAGCTGGCCGGCGTCCTGGTCGAAGTGGTCAGCGACCGGCGCGGCTGCCAGACGGTGATCGGCATCGGCCTCAATCTCGGCCAGCCG
>DASUZG010000081.1:0-6453 GCA_036376995.1 Azonexus sp.
ACCGGCGCCAACCTCCTCGACGGCGGCCTGGGCGCCGACACCCTCATTGGCGGCGGCGGCGACGACACCTATGTCGTCGATCTCGTGCGCAATGGCCTCACCGCCACCGTCAAGCTCGAAGACCTCGTCACCGAAGCCCTCACCGCCGGCAGCGACAGCCTCGTCCTGCGCCTGCGCGACGGCCTCGACTACACCTTCGCCGGCCTCGCCACCACCCTCGTCCTCGGCGCCAATCTCGACCTCCTCGATGCCCGCCAGACCGGCAGCCTGGCCCTCAACCTCAGCGGCAATGCCCTCGCCAATACCCTGTTCGGCAACGACGCCGCCAACACGCTCGACGGCCTGGCCGGCGCCGACCGCCTGGTCGGCGGCGACGGCAACGACAAATTGCTTGGCGGTACTGGCAATGACTCGCTGACCGGTGGGGAAGGGAACGACATTTTCCGTTTCGACACCCCCCTGAGCGCCAGCACTAACATCGATACCATCCAGGATTTTGTACAACAGGAAGACATCATCCAACTGGAAAACAGCATCTTTGCGAAACTGTCTGCGGCAGGAATACTATCGGCGAACAACTTTGCTTCAGGAGACGGGATTGTCGCAGCGGATACCAATGACTACATCCTCTACGACACATCCAATGGCGGCTTGTACTACGACATTGACGGCAATGGTGCCGCTGCCGCGGTGCAGTTTGCAACTCTGCTTGGCCAGCCTGCGCTCTTGGCTTCCGATTTGATCGTCACCTAGTCGCCATTTTCCTTACGGGCACTTTCGCCCTCTTCCGCCAAGCAACGTCGCCAACGGAATACAGAAACATCTCACGCCCACTGTTCCATCAGGCATGACGAGCCACGGAATAAAATAAGCAAGGCCAAATTGTATGAAGTACATAAGCAAAAAGCCCAGTCGCATGACTGGGCTTTTTGCTTGAAAATCTTGGTGGCCAATCGCGGAATCGAACCACGGACACGCGGATTTTCAATCCGCTGCTCTACCAACTGAGCTAATTGGCCAAAAGGAGGGCGCATTATAGCGAGGTCGCCGCCTTGGCGCAACAGGAGCGCGACAAATCAGGGGATTCGCCGGTTCGTTCAGGGACCCAGCGGCGGCGCTTGGCGGTAGAGTTCCGAGAAGTCCTCCGGCGGCAACGGGGGCGGTTCCGGTGGATGCCACGGGGCGAAGAGGACACGGGCGATGGCGCCGCGGCCTTTCGGGTTGGGTTTGAGGCTGGCGCGGGCGTCGTGCTGCACGGCGATTTCCTGGACGATGGCCAGGCCGAGGCCGCTGCCTTCGGTGTTGGCGTCATCGACGCGGTAGAAGCGCTCGAACACCAGCTCCGACTGCTCTTCGCTGATGCCGATGCCGTCATCCTCGACTTCGAGGGCGATGCCGCTTGTCGTGGCCACCACCCGGCAGGTGACATGGCCGCCGGCCGGGGTGTAGCGCAGGGCATTGTCGATCAGGTTCTTGGCCAGTTCGCGCAGCAGGAAGGCGTTGCCGACGATCATCGCCGGGCCGTCGGATTCGTAGCCGAGATCGATACCCTTCTCGATCGCGACCATGACCCAGTCCTCGACCACCTCGCGCAGCAGCAGCGCAAGATCGAGCGCCGCGTGGCATTGCTGCGCCGGTTCGCCGCCGCCCTCGGTGCGGGCCAGGGTCAGCAACTGGTTGACCAGGCGCCCGGCCCGGTCGACGCCGGTGGCGATCTGCTGCAGCGCATGGCGCAGCGACTCCGGGTCGGTTTCGCGGATGGCGAACTGGGCCTGCGTCTTCAGGCCGGTCAGCGGCGTGCGCATCTGGTGCGCGGCATCGGCGACGAAACGCTGCTGCGCCTCGACGTTGCGCTTCATGCGTTCGAGCATTTCGTTGAAGGCCTCGACCAGCGGTTCCAGTTCTTCCGGCACGCGGCGTGTGGCGATCGGCGACAGATCGCCGGGATCGCGCGTCTCGATCGTCCGGCGCAGCCGGTTAAGCGGACGCAGGCCGCGCGACAGGCCGAACCAGACCAGGATCACGGCCAGCGGGATGATGATGAATTGCGGCAGGATCACGCTGGCGACGATCTTGTTGGCCAGCTGGTTGCGCTTCTCGGTTGTCTCGGCGACCTCGACCAACACCCAGTTCTTCTCGATCTGCGTCGTCTCGGCCAGGAAGGTGTAGGCAAAGCGCAGATCCTGGCCGTTGTATTCGGCGTCGCGCATATAGATTTCGCCGGGCACCAGCGGCGCGTCGGCGGGAAATTCGGGGACCGGCAGGTCGCGGTCGCCGGCCAGGAAGCGGCCGCCGCGGGTGACGACGTGGAAATAGACGCTGTCGGTCTCGTCGGCACGCAACAGCGCCCGGGCCGAGGCCGGCAGCGTCAGCAGCGGCTTACCGTCGACCAGCTTGACCTGGCGGGCGATGGCGGCGGCGTGTTCGCGCAGCGCCTGGTCGTAGGGAAAATTGGCGACGTTGTTGGCGAAATAGTGGGTGAAGGCGATCGACAGCGGCCACACGAACAGCAGCGGCGCCAGCATCCAGTCGAGAATCTCGCCGAACAGCGAGCGCTCGGTATCGCCGGAAGACCCCGCCAAGTCAGTCGCCCTGCGGCCGTTCGAGGCAGTAGCCGAGACCGCGCACGGTGGCGATCTTGACGCCGCCGGCTTCGAGCTTCTTGCGCAGGCGATGAACGTACACCTCGATGGCGTTGTGGCTGACTTCCTCGCCCCAGCCGCACAGGTGGTCCACCAACTGGTCCTTGCTGACCAGACGGCCCATCCGCGTCAGCAGGATTTCCAGCAGGCCGATCTCGCGCGCCGACAGTTCGAGCGGCTGGCCCTGGATCTGCGCCACGCGGCCGACCTGGTCATAGGTCAGCTGGCCGCACTGGATGGTCGGCGTGGTTCCCGCCGAACGCCGGGTCAGCGCCCGCACGCGGGCTTCCAGTTCGGCCAGTTCGAACGGCTTGACCATGTAGTCGTCGGCCCCGAGATCGAGTCCCTTGACCCGGTCGCCGGTGCCGTCGAGGGCAGTCAGGATCAGCACCGGCACCTTGGCGCCGCGCGCCCGTAGGCGCTTCAACACTTCCAGGCCGGGCAGCTTGGGTAGGCCGAGATCGAGAATCAGCAAGTCGTAGGCCACGGTCAGCAGCGCGCCATCGGCCTCCAGGCCGTTCGGCGCCCAGTCGACGGCGTAGCCGCCCTGGCGCAGCGAACGGGCCAGTCCATCGGCGATGATGGAATCGTCTTCAGCAATGAGAATGCGCATGTTTGCTCGGCCCCTGGCGGCGTAAGAATTTTGTAAGCCTGCAGCATTAATCTGCGCGGGCTGTTCTCCTTTTATGGTCTTTGGAGTACGTGGCGCAAGCCGCGACTCAGGGGGTGGTCCGATCCTGCACTGGGCGACCCCCTACCGTTTTTTTCCCCATAACGCCGGCAAGTCTAGCAAAGAAAGCACTCTGCATTTTTTGCAGCGCACCATTGCGCGCGCCGCCCACGCCTCAGCGTGCACTCGCGGCAATGGCCCCGATCCCGGTTTCGGAACGGATTTCCTGGTCGCGGAAGGCCCGACGCTCGCGCTGCGCCTGTTCGCTGCGATCGAGGCGGGAAAACAGCCAGACGCCGACGAAGCCGAGCGGCATCGAGAAGAGGCACGGCGACGCGTAGGGAAACAGCGCCGACCCCGCCGGGTTGCCGAGCGTTTCCTCCCAGATCGCCGGCGACACGAGCACCAGCCCGACCGAGGACAGCAGGCCGAGGCTGCCGCCGATCACCGCACCGCGCGTCGTGCAGTCCTTCCACAGCACCGCCATGAACAGCACCGGGAAATTGGCCGAGGCGGCGACAGCGAAGGCCAGCGACACCATGTAGGCAATGTTCTGCCGCTCGAAGGCGATGCCGAGCAGCACCGAGACCAGGCCGAGGCCGAGCGTGGTCAGCCGGGACACCCGCAGCTCGGCGCTCGGGTCGATGCTGCCGCGGCGCAGTACCGTCGCATAGAGGTCGTGCGACACGGCCGAGGCGCCGGACAGCGTCAGCCCGGCGACGACGGCGAGGATGGTGGCGAAGGCAACGGCAGCGATGAAGCCGAAGAACAGGTTGCCGCCGACGGCGCTGGCCAGATGCACGGCGGCCATGTTGGCGCCGCCGCGCAGCTCGCCGCGGGCATCGAGAAACTGCGGATCGATCAGCACGAAGGCGATGGCGCCGAAGCCGATGATGAAGGTCAGCAGGTAGAAATAGCCGATCCAGGTGGTCGCCCACAACACCGACTTGCGCGCCTCCTTGGCGTTGGGCACGGTGAAGAAGCGGATCAGCACATGCGGCAGGCCGGCCGTGCCGAACATCAGCGCGATGCCGAAGGAAATGGCCGACACCGGATCGGCGAGGAAATTGCCCGGCCCCATGATCGAACGTCCGGCGGCAGCGGCTTCGCCTCCGGTCAGCCCGGCCGCCTGGCGCAGGCCGAGGCCGCCGCCGAGCGCATCGGCGAGCAGTTCCTTGCCGGCCAGTTGGGTCTTGATCTCGATCGCCCGGGCGAACATCGCCTCCAGGTTGAAACCGTAGTGCAGCAGCACCATGAAGGCCATGAAGGTGGCGCCGAACAACAGCATCACGGCCTTGACGATCTGCATCCAGGTGGTCGAGGTCATGCCGCCGGCCAGCACGTAGGCGGTCATCAGGGCACCGACGATGACCACCGCCATCCAGTATTCGAGGCCGAACAACAGCTTGACCAGTTGCCCGGCGCCGACCATCTGGGCAATCAGGTAGAAGGCGACGACGATCAGCGTCGAGGTCGCGGCAAAGGCGCGGATCGGCTTTTGCCGGAAACGGTAGCCGGCAACGTCGGCAAAGGTGAACTTGCCGAGGTTGCGCAGGCGTTCGGCCATCAGGAAAGTGACGATCGGCCAGCCGACCAGGAAACCGATCGAATACAGCAGGCCATCGTAGCCATAGACCATGACGGCTGCCGAGATGCCGAGGAAGGAGGCGGCCGACATGTAGTCGCCGGCGATCGCCAGACCGTTCTGGAAGCCGCTGAGGCCGCTGCCGCCGGCGTAGAAGTCAGCCGCGGCGCGCGACTTGGCGGCCGCCCACTTGGTGGCGTAGAGCATCGCGATGACGAAGAAGCCGAAGCTCATGATCGCCGTCCAGTTGGTCAACTGGCGCGGCCCCGGAACCTTGCCGGCAGCCGCACAGACGACGCCCGCGAAACCCAGCAAGACCAGCAGCGTCAGCAGGCGGACGATCATTTGCGCAGGTCCCGGATGATTTCGTCGCGCAAGGCATCGAACTCGGCATTGGCCCGATACACGTAGAGGCCGGTGACGGCGATGGTGAACACGATCACCGCCACGCCGAGCGGAATGCCCCAGGTCATCGCGGTCAGGCCGGGCAAGGGCTCCGCCAGCAGCGGCCGGGCGAAGGCGACCAGGGCGAGATAGCCGAGATAGACCGCCAGCACCAGCAGCGTCAGGCTCCAGGCGAAGCGGCGGCGCCTGCGTTTGAGTTGCAGATACTTGGGGTTGTCGCT
This sequence comes from Azonexus sp., assembly GCA_036376995.1. Classification (GTDB taxonomy): domain Bacteria; phylum Pseudomonadota; class Gammaproteobacteria; order Burkholderiales; family Rhodocyclaceae; genus Azonexus. The sequence continues at coordinate 5,524 of DASUZG010000081.1, forward strand.
GATCTTCTCGTAGATATTGCTGTACATGCATGCGGTCCCGGCCAGGCGAGGGGCGCATTCTAGCCGAGGGCCACCTATTCCTTTCGTGCTAGACGGACCGGCCATAAAAAAACCCCGCACCAGGCGGGGTTTTCGCAAGCAAAGCAGCTTGGCAGGACTTACATGCCCATGCCGCCCATGCCGCCCATGCCACCCATGCCGCCCATGTCGGGCATGCCGCCGGCCGGCTTGTCTTCAGCCAGTTCGGCGACCATGCACTCGGTGGTCAGCATCAGGCCGGCGACGGACGCGGCGTTCTGCAGCGCGGTGCGGGTGACCTTGGTCGGATCCAGCACGCCCATTTCGACCATGTCGCCGTACTCGCCGGTGGCGGCGTTGTAACCGTAGTTACCCTTGCCGCGAACGACCTTGTCGACCACCACGGACGGCTCGTCGCCGGCGTTGGCGACGATCTCGCGCAGCGGGGCTTCGATGGCCTTCAGGATCAGCTTGATGCCGGCGTCCTGGTCGTGGTTGTCGCCCTTGAGCTTGGCGATGTTGGCGCGGGCACGCAGCAGGGCGACGCCGCCGCCGGCGACGATGCCTTCTTCAACGGCGGCACGGGTAGCGTGCAGCGCGTCTTCGACGCGGGCCTTCTTTTCCTTCATTTCGACTTCGGTGGCAGCACCGACCTTGATCACGGCCACGCCGCCGGCCAGCTTGGCGACACGCTCCTGCAGCTTTTCGCGGTCGTAGTCGGAAGTGGCTTCCTCGATCTGGATACGGATCTGCTTGACGCGGGCTTCAATCGAAGCGGCTTCACCGGCACCGTCGATCAGGGTGGTGTTTTCCTTGCCGATCTCGACGCGCTTGGCCTGGCCCAGATCCTTCAGGACAGCCTTTTCCAGCGACAGGCCGGTCTCTTCCGAGATCACGGTGCCGCCGGTCAGG
>DASUZG010000082.1:0-2776 GCA_036376995.1 Azonexus sp.
CGACGATCTCGGCCAGGGTGCCGGCGACCAGGGCCTGATGTTCGGCTACGCCTGCGACGAAACGCCGTCGCTGATGCCGCTGCCGATCTACCTGTCGCACCGTCTGGTCGAGCGCCAGGCGCTGCTGCGCAAGGACGGCCGGCTGCCGTGGGCGCGTCCGGACGCCAAGTCGCAGGTCACCATCCGCTACGTCGACGGCAAGCCGCACTCGATCGACACCGTCGTGCTGTCCACCCAGCATTCGCCGGACATCAGCCTGGAAGACCTGCGCGAAGCCACCATCGAGCAGATCATCAAGCCGGTGCTGCCGAAGGAATTGATCAAGGGCGACATCAAGTTCCTGGTCAACCCGACCGGCCGCTTCGTCGTCGGCGGCCCGCAGGGCGACTGCGGCCTGACCGGGCGCAAGATCATCGTCGACACCTACGGCGGGGCCGCCCCGCACGGCGGCGGCGCCTTCTCCGGCAAGGATCCGTCCAAGGTCGACCGCTCGGCCGCCTACGCCACCCGCTACGTCGCCAAGAACATCGTCGCCGCCGGCCTGGCCTCGCGCTGCCTGGTGCAGGTCTCCTACGCCATCGGCGTCGCCGAGCCGACCTCGATCATGGTCGAGACCTACGGCACCGGCAAGGTTAGCAACGAGACGTTGACTGCCCTGGTCCGCAAGCATTTCGACCTGCGCCCGAAGGGCATCGTCAACATGCTCGACCTGCTGCGTCCGATCTACCAGAAGACCGCCGCTTACGGCCACTTCGGCCGCGACGAGCCGGAATTCAGCTGGGAGAACACCGACCGCGCCGCCCTGCTGCGCGGTGACGCCGGCCTGTAACGCGACCATACGGACCGCCGCAAAAGGGAGCCCACGGCTCCCTTTTTTTGTGGCTAAATTCGCCCCATGCTCAAGAAAATCAGCGTCGAGCACCTGCGCCTCGGCATGCATCTCCACGAATTTTGCGGTTCCTGGCTGGATCACCCCTTCTGGCGCACCAAATTCGTTCTGAACGACCCCAAGGATATTGCTGTCATCTGCAAGAGCAACATCCGTGAAGTCTGGATCGATTCCTCCCGCGGCGTCGACGTCGCGCCTGGCGAAGCCAGCATGGAAGAGGAAGCCGAGACTTACCAGACCGAAGTTCTCGCCGCCAAGGAGGCCAGCCCACCCGAAAAGGCCTCGCTGGAGCAGGAAATGCAGCGCGCCGCCCGGATCTGCGCCAAGGCCCGGGAAGCCGTTGTCTCGATGTTCCAGGAGGCGCGCATGGGCAAGGCGATCGCCGCCGAGCAGGCGCAATCGCTGGTCGAGGAAATCTCGAATTCGATACTGCGCAATCCCGGCGCCCTGATCAGCCTGGCCCGGCTAAAGACTGCCGACGATTACACCTACATGCATTCGGTGGCGGTCTGCGCGCTGATGATCGCGCTCGCCCGCCAGCTCGGTATCGACGAAGCGGAAATCCGCGACATCGGCATGGCCGGGCTGCTGCACGATGTCGGCAAGATGGCCGTGCCCATGGACGTGCTGAACAAGCCGGGCAAGCTCACCGATGCCGAGTTCGCGCTGATGCGGACGCATCCGGAAGAAGGCTACAAGGTCCTGATCGGCAGCGACGCCGTTTCGGAAATCGCCGTCGACGTCTGCCTGCATCATCACGAAAAAATGGACGGCAGCGGCTATCCGCATGGCCTCAATGGCGAAAACATTTCGCTGTACGCCAAGATGGGCGCCGTCTGCGATGTGTACGACGCCATCACCTCCAACCGCCCGTACAAGGCCGGCTGGGATCCGGCCGAGTCGATCAAGCGCATGGCGGAATGGAAAGGCCACTTCGACCAGAGCGTGTTCCATGCCTTCGTCAAGAGCCTCGGCATCTACCCGGTAGGTTCCTTTGTTCGCCTGGCCTCCGGGCGCCTCGGCGTGGTTCTCGAGCAAAGCGAGAAGTCCTTGCTGACGCCGCGGGTCAAGGTGTTCTTCTCGGCGCGCTCGCGCTCCTACATCCCGCCGGAGATTGTCGACCTGGCCCAGCCCGGCTGCCGCGACAAGATCACCGGCCGCGAGGATGCCGCTCAATGGGGCATCAAAGACCTCGACCGGCACTGGGCCGGCGACGCTGCCAGGCCGACCTGAAATCCTGTACAATTAGAGCCTTACCGAGGAGCGCTGCAGGGGCAACATCCCTCAGGCTCGGTTCTAAACGGCGCTCACCCGACTAATGTTCAAACCCGTGCCGGGCACGGGATGACGGGTGAGCCAAGAGCCCCCTCTCCCTCCCGGCCACAGTTCATCAGGAGCTTACTGTGGCTGAATCCAAAGACTACGTCATCGCCGATCTGTCCCTTGCCGACTGGGGTCGCAAGGAGATTCGCATTGCCGAAACCGAAATGCCGGGCCTGATGGCCATCCGCGAGGAATTCGCGAAGAGCCAGCCGCTCAAGGGCGCGCGCATCACCGGTTCGCTGCACATGACCATCCAGACCGCCGTGCTGATCGAGACGCTGACCGCGCTCGGCGCCGACGTCCGCTGGGCCTCGTGCAACATCTTCTCGACGCAGGACCACGCCGCCGCCGCCATCGCTGCCGCCGGCATCCCGGTCTTCGCCGTCAAGGGCGAAACCCTGGTCGATTACTGGGACTACACCCACCGCATCTTCGAATGGGCCGACGGCGGTTACTCGAACATGATCCTCGACGACGGCGGCGACGCGACCCTGCTGCGGCACCTGGGCGCCAAGGCCGAGAAGGACATCTCGGTGCTGGCCAAGCCGGGCTCCGAGGAAGAAA
>DASUZG010000083.1:0-2097 GCA_036376995.1 Azonexus sp.
CAGAGCGACCTGGTCGAAGCCACCTCGATCCTCTCCCGGCTGGTCGAGAACATCCGCGACTCGGCGCTGCAGTTGCGCATGGTCCAGATCGGCGACACCTTCAACCGCTTCAACCGCGTCGTCCGCGACGTGTCCAAGGAGCTGGGCAAGGAAATCGAACTGGTCATCAGCGGTGCCGAGACCGAGCTCGACAAGACGGTGGTCGAGAAGATCGGCGACCCGCTGATGCACCTCGTGCGCAATTCGCTGGACCACGGCATCGAGCCGACCGCCGTGCGCCTCGAACGCGGCAAGCCGGCCTGCGGCCGGGTGTCGCTCAACGCCTACCATGACTCCGGCAGCATCGTGATCGAGATTGCCGACGACGGCGGCGGCCTGAACCGTGCCAAGATCACCGCCAAGGCCATCGAGCGCGGCATCATCCAGCCCGGCGACACGCTGTCCGAGCACGAGGCCATCAATCTCATCTTCGAACCCGGCTTCTCGACCGTGGACAAGGTCTCCAACCTGTCCGGGCGCGGCGTCGGCATGGACGTCGTGCGCCGCAACATCCAGTCGCTGCGCGGCGCCATCGATGTCACCTCGGTCGAAGGCCAGGGCACCACCTTCACCATCCGCCTGCCGCTGACGCTGGCCATCATCGACGGCTTCCTGGTCGGTGTGGACAAGGCGGCCTACGTGATCCCGCTCGACACCGTGGTCGAGTGCATCGAAGTGAAGAACCAGCCGGCCGACCGCAATTTCCTCAACCTGCGCGGCGAGGCCCTGCCCTTCATCCGCCTGCGCGAGGTGTTCGAGATTCCCGGCGCGCTGCCGCCGCGCGAGAGCATCGTCGTCGTCCAGTTCGCCGGCCAGCGCGCCGGCATCGTCGTCGACCAGCTGATGGGCGAGTTCCAGACCGTGATCAAGCCGCTCGGGGCGATGTTCCGCCACCTGCGCGGCATCGGCGGCTCGACCATCCTCGGCAGCGGTGAGGTGGCGCTGATTCTCGACGTCGCGGCCCTGGTCCACACCGTCACCCAGTACGAACAGCAGCGACTGCTGCCCGGCCGCAGCCCTGCGCCGGCAGCCCTGAACAACCCTTTCACCCAGCATTGACTAGAGGAAAACAATGTTCAAGAACCTGAAAATCGGCGTCCGCCTCGGCCTCGGCTTCGGCTTCGTGCTGACCCTGCTGGTGATCATCGCCAGCCTGGCCTACCTGCGGGTCGGCAGCCTCAACGAAGACATCCACGATCTGGTCGAGGACAAGTTCCCGAAAACGGTCTACGCCAACGACATCATCGACCAGCTGAACCTGGTCGCCCGCATCGTCCGCAACGCACTGCTGGTCAGCAAGCCGGAGGAGGCGCAAGCCGAACTGGCACGCATCCCGGACGCCAGCAAGATCATCAACGACCGCCTGGAAAAACTCGACAAGACCGTTACCAGTGACGAGGGCCGGCGCCTGCTGGCGACGCTGGCCGACGTGCGCAAGGCCTATGTTGCCGATCTGACCAAGCTGCGCGAGCTGATTCCCGCCGGCAAGCGCGACGAGGCCATCGCGGTGCTGCTCGGCAGCATGCAGAAGTCGCAGACCGACTACCTCACCGGCATCTCCAACCTGATCAATTTCCAGACCGACCTGATGGCCAAGACCGGCAAGGAAGCCGGCGAGTCCGCCGCCAGCGCCAAGAACCTGATCCTCGCGCTGTCGGGTGCCGCCATCCTGCTGGCACTGGGCTTCGCGGTCTGGGTCACGCGTTCGATCACCGTGCCGATCAACCGCGCCGTCGACGCCGCCGGCCGCCTCGCCGAAGGCGACCTGACGGTCAAGCTGGAAGCCGACAGCAAGGATGAAGTCGGCCTCCTGATGGGCGCCATGCAGAACATGATCGGCAAGCTGACGCAGATCATCGGCGAAGTGCGTACCGCTGCCGACAACCTGACCAATGCCGCCGGCCAGGTCTCGGCCACCGCCCAGTCGCTGTCGCAGTCGTCCAGCGAACAGGCGGCTTCGGTCGAGGAAACCACCTCGTCGATGGAGCAGATGACCGCCTCCATCTCGCAGAACACCGAGAATGCCCGCGTCACCGACGGCATGGCCGCCAAGGCCGC
>DASUZG010000084.1:0-14968 GCA_036376995.1 Azonexus sp.
CCGCCACCTGGCTGCTCGAACGCGCCGAGGCCGACGGGGTCAAGGTCTTCAACCGGCCGCGGGCGCTGCGCGACCACTCGGAGAAGCTGGCCATCGCCGAGTTCCCGCAATTCGCCCCGGAAACCCTGGTCGCCCGCGACCGCAACCTGCTGCAGCACTTCATCGACGAACAGCGCGACGTCATCGTCAAGCCGCTCGACGGCATGGGCGGCACTGGCATTTTCCGCATCCACCGCAACGACCCGAACCGCAACGTCATTCTTGAGACGCTGACCGCCGACGGTACGCGCACCATCATGGCGCAGCGCTACCTGCCGGCGATCACCCACGGCGACAAGCGCATCCTGCTGATCGGCGGCCAGGTCGTGCCCTGGTGCCTGGCGCGCATTCCCAAGGCCGGCGAGACGCGCGGCAACCTCGCCGCCGGCGGCACCGGCGTCGCCCAGGAACTCACGGCCCGCGACCGCGAGATCGCCGAAACGCTGGCGCCGCTGCTGCTGAAACGCGGCCTGTTGCTGGTCGGCCTCGACGTGATCGGCGAGCACCTGACCGAAATCAACGTGACGAGCCCCACCTGCATGGTGGAAATCCGCCAGCAGACCGGTTTCGACGCCGCCGGCGCCTGCATCACCGCCATCGAGCACGCATGCGGGCTGTCCTGACGCAGTTCCTGATCCTGTTTTGGGCGCTGGTCCTTGCCGGCTGCAGCCGCACGCCGCTGCAGGAGCAGCAGGCCTACGTCTTCGGCACCCGCGTCGAAGTCATCGTCGCCAGCGCCGAGCCGGACCAGGGGCGCCAGGCGATCGCCGCCGTGCTGCGCGAATTCGACCGCATGCACCGCAGCTACCACGCCTGGCAGCCGTCCGAACTGTCCGACCTCAACGCCGCCATCGCCGCCGGCCGGGCGCATTCCGTGACGCCCGAACTCGCTGCGCTGATCCGCGACGCGCAGCAGCTGAGCGCCCAGGGCGACTACCTGTTCGATCCCGGCATCGGCCGGCTGATCGGCCTGTGGGGCTTCCAGGCCGACGAATTCAAGGCCGAACTGCCGGCGCCGGCGGCCATCACCGCCTGGCTGGCCAGCAAGCCGTCGCTGGCCGACGTGGTCGTCGACGGCAGCACCGTGACCAGCCGCAACCGCCAGGTCGCGCTCGATTTCGGCGGCTACCTGAAGGGCGTCGCCCTCGACCGCGCCGCCGCCATCCTGCGCGAGCAGGGCATCAGGAACGCGCTGATCAACATCGGCGGCAACGTGATGGCGCTCGGCAGCCGCGAAGGCCGGGCCTGGCGGGTCGGCATCCAGCACCCGCGGCAGCCCGGGCCGCTGGCCACGGTGGCGCTCGAGGACGGCGAGGCGATCGGCACTTCCGGCGACTACCAGCGCTTCTTCGAAGTCGATGGCAAGCGCTACCCGCACCTGCTCGATCCGCGCCGCGGCTACCCGGCCGACCACACCCAGGCCGTCACCGTGCTGATCCCGGCCGGACCACGCGCCGGCACGCTGTCGGACGCCGTCTCCAAGCCCATCTTCATCGCCGGCCCGGACCACTGGCGGGCGCTCGCCGACAAGATGGGCGCCGCCCAGGTGCTGCGCGTCGATGCGCAACAGCGCATTTTCGTCACCGCGGCGCTGCACCGGCGCCTGGAATTCATCGGCGGCACGCCGGCCGATCTGGTCGTCGCCCCCTGAGCCCGGCTTGCTGGGCCGCTGGCGCTCGGCTATCCTGCCCGCTGCCGGTCTGCATCCGTCCAGCATGGCGACGGCAGGCCGAAGCGTCAGGGGAAACGCTTTGCACGGCACTTCATCGACAAAATCCGGATTCGCCAACAGCCTGGTGCTGCGCATCGGCCTGCTGATCCTGGCCGCCCTGGCCGCCTTCACGCTCGCCATCGTGCAGCTGATCGGCCAGCCGACCGTCTACCGCCTGGCCGAAAGCCAGCTGCGCCTCGCCTCCGAACAACTGGAAGGCCGCTACACCCGGCTCCTCGACAGCGTCGAGATCACCCTGCGCAGCGGCCGCACCTGGAGTATTGAAGGCGGCCTCGACCACAACCAGCTGCTGCGCTTCAACGAATTCTTCTTTCCCATCCTGGCCAATCACGGCGAGATCAACTCGGTCATCTTCGCCCACGAATCCGGCCGCGAGTTCTTCCTGCTGCTCGACGGCAAGGGTGGCTGGATCAACCGCATCAGCAACCCGGCCGAATGGGGCAGGCAGACCTACTGGATCTACTGGAACGCCGAGCGCGAAATCGTTTCGGTCGAGCTGCGCGAGCGCGACTACGACGCCCGAGAGCGGCCGTGGTTCAAGGGCGCCGCGACGCTGACCGAGGCCCGGGCGGTGCACTGGACCGAGCCCTACCGCTTTTTCACCACCCAGGAAGCCGGCGTCACCGCCGCGATGCGCTGGCAGGCCGCCGACGGCTCGCGCTACGTGATCGCCCACGACATGCGCCTGAGCGACATCGCCGGCTTCACCACCCGCCTGAGCCTCGGCCAGCACGGCTACGGCGCGCTGCTGCTCGACGACGGGCGGTTGATCGCGCCGCCGGACGATCCGCGCTTCGCCAGCGCCGAGGCGCTCAACCGCGCCGCGCTCAAGCTGCCGGCCGAGGTCGGCCTGCCCGAACTGGCCGAGGCGCAGCGGCTGTGGCAGGACGATCCGGCGCCCAGCGGCCGCCTGCATGCCTTTGCCCGCCCCGACGGTACCTGGCTGAGCCTGTTTACCCGCAGCGCCGACCGCCGCACCGGCGTCTGGCTCGGCGTCGTCGCCCCGCAGGCCGACTTCGTGCCGGTTGCCGGCAGCGACCTCGGCGTACTCGGCGCCATCCTGCTGGTCGCGCTCGCCCTTGGCGTCATCGTCGCCGTGCGCATCGCCGGCCGCTTCGGCCAGCCGCTGGCAGCGCTGACCGCCGAAAGCGAGCGCATCGGCCGCCTCGAACTGGAACAGCCGGTGGTCACCACGGCGCCGTGGCGGGAAGTGGCGCAGCTGGCCGACGGCCTGGAAACGATGCGCCGGCAATTGCTCGACTCGCGCCAGGCGATGCAGCAGTCGGCGGCCGATCTCGAACAGACGGTCGCCCGGCGCACCCGCGACCTGCAGCAGAGCCAGGACAGCCTGCAGAAACGCGAAGCCTTCTTCCGCGCCGTCTTCGACAACGCCGCGGTCGGCATCGTCAGCCTCGATCCGGACGGCCGGCCGAGCGAGATCAACCGCGCCTTCGCCGCCTTCCTCGACCAGTCGCCGGAAACCCTGCGCAGCCGGCCCGGCCTCGGCCTGACGCCGGCCGAGGGCGAACGCCTGCAGCAGGCGCTCGACGACATCGCCGCCGGCAGCCGGCACGGCCTGCGCAGCGAATTCGAGTTCGTCGACGGCCACGGCGCCGCGCGCTGGGGCGACGTGCAGCTGGCCGCCGTGCGCAATGCGGCCGGCGCCCTCGACCACCTGCTGGTCACCGTGCTCGACATTTCCGACCGGCGCGAGATCGAAGCCGAGCTGATCCGCCAGTTCGCCTTCCAGCGCGCCCTGCTCGACACCATTCCCAATCCCATCTTCTACAAGGGCGCCGACACCCGCTTCCTTGGCTGCAACAAGGCCTACGAGGAATTCTTCGGCATCGACCGCAGCCAGTTCGTCGGCCGCCGCGTGCTCGACCTCGACTACCTGGCGGAAGCCGACCGCCGCGCCTACCAGGCCGAGGACGAGGCGATCGTCGCGAGCGGCGGCCGCATCCTGCGCGAAGTGGCGTTGCCCCGCGCCGACGGCAGCCACCGCGACACGCTCTACTCGGTGAGCGGCTTTCGCGCCCCTGACGGCTCGCCGGGCGGCCTGATCGGCGTCATCGTCGACATCACCGCCCAGAAGGACGCCGAGCGCGAGGCCGACCAGGCACGGGCGGCGGCCGAGGCGGCGGCAGCGGCCAAGGCCGATTTCCTGGCCAACATGAGCCACGAGATCCGCACCCCAATGAACGCGGTGATCGGCATGACCTACCTCGCGCTGCAGACCGAGCTGACGCCGCGCCAGCGCAATTACCTGAACAAGGTCGAAGCCGCCGCCAAGGGCCTGCTCGGCATCATCAACGACATCCTCGACCTGTCGAAGATCGAGGCCGGCATGATGAGCTTCGAGCGCACCGCCTTCAGCCTCGACGCCAGCCTGCAGCACCTGGCCGGGCTGAGCGGCCTGAAGGCCCGCGAACGCGGCCTCGAACTGCTGTTCGACCTGGCTCCCGGCGTGCCCGACCGGCTGATCGGCGACCCGCTGCGCCTCGGCCAGGTGCTGATCAACCTGGTCGGCAATGCCATCAAATTCACCGAGCAGGGCGAAATCACCGTCGGCGTCGACCTCGTCGCCCGCGACGAGGACAGCGTCCGCCTGCGCTTCACGGTGCGCGACACCGGCATCGGCATGAGCGCCGAGCAGCAGGCCGGCCTCTTCAGCGCCTTCACCCAGGCCGACAGCTCGACCACCCGCCGTTATGGCGGCACCGGCCTCGGCCTGTCGATCTGCAAGCGCATCGTCGATCTGCTCGGCGGCCACATCGGCGTCAGTAGCGAACCGGGCGCCGGCAGCACCTTCTCCTTCGAGCTGCCGTTCGGCCTGGCCGCCGCCGCCGCGCCGCGCCTTGGCCTGCCCGAGCCGCTGCGCACCCTGGTGGTCGACGACAGTCCGGGCGCCCGCGAAGTGTTCGCCCACATGCTGACGGCGCTCGGCATCGACTGCCGGGGCGCCGCCAGCGGTGCCGAGGCCCTGCTCGAGCTGGCCGCCGCCCGCGCCGCCGGCCAGCCCTACCGCCTGCTGCTGGTGGACTGGAAGATGCCGGGCATGGACGGCGTCGAGCTGCTGGCCGCACTACGCCGCGCCGAGGGCGGCGACGAGCCGGCGGTGATCATGACCACCGCGCACGACCACGACGAGCTGCTGGAGGCGCTCGGCGGCCTGGCCGTCGATGCCATCCTCGACAAGCCGGCCACCCCCTCCTCGCTGTTCGACAGCATCATGACCGCATTGCACCGGGCCCCGCTCGCCGCCGGCACCAGCCCGGCCGGCAGCGGCCCGCGCTTCGACGGGCGGCACGTGCTGCTGATCGAGGACAACGACGTGAACCGCGAGCTGGCCGCGGAAATCCTGATCGCCAGCGGCCTGCGCGTGAGCACCGCGGAACACGGCGCGGAAGCCCTGGCCCGCCTGCGCGGCGAGGATTTCGACCTGGTCCTGATGGACTGCCAGATGCCGGTGATGGACGGCTACGAAGCCAGCCGCCGGATCCGCGACGAACTCGGCCGCCACGACCTGCCGATCGTGGCCATGACTGCCAACGCGCTGGCCGGCGACCGCGAACGCTGCCTGGCGGCAGGCATGAACGACCATATCGCCAAGCCGATCGACATCGCCGTGCTGCTGGCCGCGCTGGCCCGCTGGCTGGACGGCGCGGCGCCCGTCCCGGCACCGCTGCCGCCGGCCCCGGCCGCCGCCGACGGCACGCTCGACATGGCCGCGGCGCTGGCCCGCCTCGGCCACAACCGCGAGCTGTACAACCGCCTGGCCATGCGCTTTCGCGACAGCCAGAGCGATGCCGTGCAGCGCCTGCGCGCCGCACTGGCCAGCGGCGACGTCGCCGGCGCGGTCCTGACCGCGCATACCCTGCGCGGCCTGGCCGGCAATCTGGGCGCCAGCGGCCTCGCTGGCGCGGCCGGCGAACTGGAAAACGCGCTGAAGGCGACGCCGGCCACGGCCGGCGACCACGACAACCAACTGGACAAGCTGGCCGCCAGCCTGCAGGCGGTGCTCGAGGCACTGGCCGGCCATGTGCCGCCGGCTGCGGCCGGCCCGGCTGCAGCCCAGCTGCCTCCGGCCGAGTTGCAAGCGGCGCTATCGCGATTGCGCCAGCTTCTGGATAATTGTGACGCCGCCGCCCTCGGCGAATTCGAGGCCGTCGCCGGCAGCCTGCGCCAGAGCGCCGAGCGCTCACGGGTCGACGAACTGGCGCGGCTGATCGGCCGCTACGAATTCGAGGCCGCCGGCGAGCTTCTCGAAACCATCATCGGCCAGCCCGGCCACTGAGCGGAGAATTCATGTCCCCCCTGCTGCCCAAGCAAAGCATCCTGGTCGTCGACGACACGCCGGAGAACATCGACCTGCTCAGCGGCATCCTCGCCGACGACTACCGCGTCCGCGTCGCCACCTCCGGCGAGAAGGCGCTGAAGATCGTCTATTCCGACGAGCCGCCCGACCTGATCCTGCTTGACATCATGATGCCCGGCCTGTCCGGCCTGGAAATCTGCCGCCGCCTGAAGGCCAACCCGGACCGCCGGCGCATCCCGATCATCTTCGTCACCGCCATGAGCAGCACCGCCGACGAGGAACTCGGCCTGGCCACCGGCGCCGTCGACTACATCACCAAGCCGATCAGCCCGCCCATCGTCCGCGCCCGGGTACGCACCCACCTCGCCCTCTACGATCAGTCGCGCGAACTGGAGTACATGGTCCGCCAGCGCACCGCCGAGCTGATCACCACCCGCCAGCAGATCATCCGCCGCCTGGGCCGCGCCGCCGAGTTCAAGGACAACGAGACCGGCAACCACGTGCTGCGCATGAGCCACTATGCCCGCCTGATCGCCGAGGCGCACGGCCTCGGAGCCGAAGCTGCCGACATTATCTTCAACACCGCGCCGATGCACGACATCGGCAAGATCGGCATTCCCGACTCGATCCTGCTCAAGCCGGGCAAGCTCGACGCCGACGAATGGAAGGTGATGCACCAGCACCCGATCATGGGTGCCGAGATCATCGGCAAGCACGACAACGAACTGCTCGAGACGGCGCGCATCATCGCCCTGTGCCACCACGAGAAATGGGACGGCAGCGGCTATCCGCGTGGCCTGAAGGGCGAGGACATCCCGCTCGAAGGGCGCATCGTGGCCATCGCCGACGTCTTCGACGCGCTCGTCTCGGTGCGCCCCTACAAGGCCGCCTTTCCGCTCGACACCGCGCTGCAGCACATGGACAACGAAGCCGGCCGGCACTTCGATCCGCAGCTGATCGCGGCCTTCCGCAAGGCGCTGCCGGAAATCCTGCGCATCCGCGACATCTACGCCGACGAGAACGGCGCGCTGACCGACCTCGAATTCCAGATCAAGGAAATCTACGATCACCGCAACGATCCCGAAGGCTACCCCGGCGTGCTGACCCTGCCCAAGGACGTGGACTGAGGCCATGAACGCGGCGCTGCTGGCCCGCGCCGCCGACTGGCTGCGCGCCGCCGACGGCCTGCTGGTCAGTGCCGGAGCCGGCATGGGCGTCGATTCCGGCCTGCCCGACTTTCGCGGCGCCGACGGCTTCTGGCGCGCCTATCCGGCGCTCGGCCGGGCCGGCATCGCCTTCGAGACGATCGCCAACCCCGCCGCCTTCACGCACGACCCGGCGCTGGCCTGGGGCTTCTACGGCCACCGCCTGGCGCTCTACCGGCAGACCGCGCCGCATCCCGGCTTCGCGCTGCTGCAGGCGCTGGCCGCCGGCCTGGCACACGGCGCCCGGGTATTCACCAGCAACGTCGATGGCCAGTTCCAGAAGGCCGGCTTCGCGCCGCACGAGGTCTGCGAAATCCACGGCTCGATCCACCACCTGCAATGCAGCGGCCCGTGCCGCGACGCCATCTGGCCGGCCGATAGCTTCGTCCCCGAGATCGACGCCGACAGCGGCCGGCTGCGCAACGAAGCACCTACCTGTCCGCACTGCGGCGCGCTGGCCCGTCCCAACATCCTGATGTTCGGCGACTGGAACTGGATCGAGCGGCGCAGCCTGCTGCAGCGCCAGGGCCTCGAACGCTGGCTCGCCGGCGTCGAGCGCCTGGTTTGCATCGAGATCGGCGCCGGCACCGACATTCCGACCGTGCGCCGTTTTTCCGAGCACTGCGGCGGCCGGCTGATCCGCATCAATCCGCGCGATGCCGAGGTGCCGGCCGACGGCCGCAGCCTGGGCCTGGCCTGCGGCGGCCTGGCCAGCCTGACGGCGCTGCGGGCCGCGCTTGACGCCTGAAGCTATTCCGGCGCGCGCGAGTCGAGGCTCAGCGTCACCGGCCCGTCGTTGACCAGGGCGATCTCCATGTCGGCGCCGAACACCCCGGTCGGCACCGGCTTGCCCAGTTCGGCCGCCAGCCGCGCGACGAAGCGCGCGAACAGCGGCTGCGACAACTCGCCGCGCGCCGCCCGGCTCCACGACGGCCGGTTGCCCTTCCTGACCGAGGCGAACAGCGTGAATTGCGACACTGCCAGGATCTCGCCGCCCACCTCCTGCACGCTGCGGTTCATCACCCCGTCCTGATCGGCAAAGAGGCGCAGGCGCACCAGCTTGCCCGCCATCCACTCGAGATCGGCTTCCGTATCGGCCGCCTCGAAGCCGGCCAGGACCAGCAACCCGGCGCCGATCCGGCCGACCTCCCGGGCCTCGACGCTGACCGCCGCTGCCCGGACCCGCTGCACCACCACCCGCATTCCCCGCTCCTTTCCAAAAATCGACCGGCCACCCGCCAGGCTTGATCGCAATCAAGCCCGGGACCCGGCCAAAGCGCCTGTCGGCGGGCTTCCCCGCCCTCTTGATGCCGATCAAGGCGGCATCTTGCCAGGCTGCGAAAGTTCGCCCGCGCCATCCCGCCAACCACCGAGCCCCCCGCCGCCATGCCGTCCCGGCCCGACTTTCGCCACCGCCTCCTCACTGGTCAAGCCTGGCTGCTTTGCCTAGGATGCTACCTTTCCTCCCTGGCGAAAGACCGATTTTCCGTGAATGCCCAGTTAAACGACCCGCATCGGGCGCAGCGCGAGCTGCTGGCCGGCTGCTCCCTGTTCGCCGGCCTGTCGTCGAAGCATGTCGAGGCCGTGGCCGAAGCCAGCCGGGTGCTCGAACTCGCGGCCAACGAGGAAGTGTTCCGCGCTGGCAGCAGCATCCGCGAAGCGCACCTGCTGCTGCGCGGCAGCGTCAAGCGCAGCGCCCCGGTCGGCGAGCAGGCGGCAAGCGTCGTCGAGCTGGTCGAAGCGCCGCAGCTGCTCGGTCCCGGCGAACTGTTCGCCGGCAACCGCCATCGTTCGACCTGCACCGCGACCAGCCACTGTCTGCTGCTCGCCATCGACATCCATCGCCTGCGCCAGGTCATTCGCCAGGACCACGAACTGAGCTGGCGCCTGCTGCAGGACCTGGCCCGCCGCCAATGCGCCCTCGAAGGCGATGCCAGCGGCCAGCGCACCGGCCTGACCGGCACCCAGCGCACCCTCGACTACCTGCTTGAACTAGCCGGCGACCGCGGCGGCCTGGCCGGCGAGACGACGGTGTTGTTGAAGGCCAGCAAGAAGACCATCGCCGCCCGCATCGGCATGACGCCAGAGTCGTTCTCGCGCAGCCTGCGCGAACTGAGCGACAACGGCGTCATCGTCGTCGACGGGCGCAACGTCCATATCCAGCGGGCGGCGCTGCTCGACACCGCGACCGGCGATTCGACGCGGCGCCTGAGCTTCACCCGCAAACCGCGCGGCGAGCGCGCCAGCCCGGCGCGCAGCCTGCCGCCCGGCGCCCTGATCAACGCCTGCGGCCGGCTGCGCATGCTGTCACAGCGCATGGCCGTCGCCTGGGGCCTGATCGCTTCCGACATCGCCCCGTCGCGGGCCCGCGTCCGCCTGCGCCAGCTCGACAGCGAGTTCGAGCGCATCCTGACCCGGCTGGCCGGCGCCCACCTGCCGCCGGCCGCCGCCGCCCACCTGCCGGCCGTGACCGACCTGTGGCCGGCCTACCGCGAAGCCCTGATGGAGCCGGCCGCCGATCCCGCCGACGCAACCCAGCTGCTGGCCATGAGCGAGGAACTGCTGGCCGCCACCGACCGCCTGACCGGCCAGGCCGAAGCGGCTGCGAACTCGCCGGCCGGGCGCACGGTCAACATTGCCGGGCGCAACCGCATGCTGTCGCAGCGCATCGGCAAGTTCTTCCTGTTCGGCCACTGGGTCGGCGGCGATGCGGCCATCGCGCCGCGCCTCGAAGCCGGCGCCCGCGAATTCGAGGACAACCTGGCGAGCCTGCGGCAAAGCAGCCAGAACCTGCCGGAACTGGCCGCGCAACTGCAGGAGGTCGCCGGCCAGTGGCAGAAATTCCGCCAGGCGCTGGCCCCCGACCTCGGCCGCGGCGGCCGCGCCGCGCACGTGCGCGTGGTGATGGCCGAAGGCGACCGGCTGCTGCGCCATGTCGATACGGCGGTCAAGCTTTACGAAAGACTGGTCAAATGAAACCCGACACCCCCGAACCGCTCGAACTCGAACTATCGGACGAGGACATCCTCGACGCCCTGGCCCACGTGCCGGGCTACATCGACATCAGCACCGAAGACTTCCGCATCGTCTACCACCTGGCCTGGCGGCACGCCCTGGCGCGGCTGCAGGCGCAACAGAACGGGAACGGCGAAAGCGGCGGCGCATGAAGATCGAAAACAACTGGCACGACTACTGGAAGAAGATGCACGGCACCACGCGCGGCAGCCCGCCGCGGGTCAGCAACGAGGAAATCGTGCTGTCGTGGGTCGGCGCCTTCATCGGCATCGGCATCCTGGCCGGCATCGGCCAGACCTTCTTCGCGCCCAACGACCTGATGCTGCTGACCGGCTCCTTCGGCGCTTCGGCCGTGCTGCTGTTCGGCGCCGTGCGCAGCCCGTTGGCGCAGCCGCGCAACGTGCTCGGCGGCCATGTGCTGTCGGCGCTGGTCGGCGTCATCTGCTGGAAGCTGCTGCATTTCATGCCCTGGCTCGCCTCGGCGCTGGCCGTCTCGAGCGCAATCGCGCTGATGCACGCGACCCGCACCCTGCACCCGCCGGGCGGCGCCACCGCGCTGATCGCCGTGATCGGCTCCGGAGAAGTCCACCGCCTCGGCTTCTGGTACATCTTCGCCCCGGCCGGCGCCGGCGCGCTGATCCTGATCGCCGTCGCGGTGCTGGTCAACAACATCCCGCGATCGCGGCGCTATCCGGAAATCTGGCTCTAGCCCCGGGCCGGCCATGCTAGATTGACGGCCCGGAAACCTTCCCGCCGAGCCGCCCCATGCCCCGCTTCGTCGATCCCTCGCCACCCGGTTCCTGCATCTTCTGCCGCCTGATCAACGGCGAAATCCCGGCTACCAAAGTCTTTGAGGACGACCAGACCCTGGCCTTCATGGACCTCGGCCAGGTCAATCCCGGCCATGTGCTGGTCGCCGTCAAACGCCACGCCGCCACGCTGCTCGACATCACGCCCGACGAAGCCGCCGCCGCCATGCGCACCGCCCACCGGGTCGCCCAGGCCACCCAGGCCGCATTCGACCCGCCGGGCCTGACGCTGTTGCAATGCAACGGCAAGGAAGGCGACCAGACCGTCTTCCATTTCCACCTCCACGTCCTGCCGCGCCACGCCGATGACGGCGTCGGCCTGGCGTGGCCGCGCAAGGACCCGGCGCGGGAAGTGCTGGAAGCGTACGCAGCGCGAATCCGCCAGGAATTGACGTAACCGGGCAAACAGTGTTCGCAGACGCCGGAAACATTGGGCTCGCGAAACGGTCCATGCGAAAGGCGAAGCATGGTGCCACCATGCCGCGATCGCCCGGAAGAGACAGATAGTGATGCGGCTCATTGTGAACATCGACGTGCCGGAGCTTGCACCGGCAATAGCGTTTTATGGCGCCGCACTCGGATTAACGCTCAACCGAATCCTCGACGACGATGTCGCCGAGCTAGTTGGTGCCTCTTCAGTCATCTACCTTCTGGAAAACCCCACCGGATCATGTCCGGTAAGCAAGCGTCCCCTCCAACGCCAGTACGCCAGGCACTGGACACCGGTACATCTGGATTTCGTCGTCGGCGATCTGGCAAAGGCCACGCAACAGGTCCTCGCTGCCGGCGCGATCCGGGAAAGCGAGTGCATCGAATGGAAAGGTTCGAAGTGCATCACCTTCTCCGATCCATTCGGCAACGGGTTTTGCCTGATCGAATTTGAAGGGGAAAGCTACGACGCCGTAGCGTTTGATTCGCGGATCGCGACGAAATAAAAAAAAGACCACCTCGACTGAGGTGGTCCTGATTCCAACTCGAAATCCCGCGAAGTCCGGACTTTTGAAAAAAATCTAGACAATCACGGGATTTGCCAGCAGCGTCTTAGATATCGATCCGCGCATTCAGCGCATTGGTTTCGATGAATGCCCTTCTTGGCTCGACCAATTCGCCCATCAACGTGGTGAAGATCTCGTCGGCGGCGATGGCGTCGTCGATCTGCACGCGCAACAGGCGGCGGACCTTGGGATCCATGGTGGTTTCCCACAGTTGCTCGGGGTTCATTTCGCCGAGGCCCTTGTAGCGCTGCTTGCTGATGCCGCGCTCGACTTCGTTCAACAGCCACTTCATGGCCTCGCCGAAGTTGGAGACGGCCTGCTTCTTCTCGCCGCGGGCCATCACGGCGCCGGCGCCGAACAGGTCGGCGAGCGTCTCGGCGGTGCGCTTCAGCTGCATGAAGTCGCCGGAGAGCAGCAAATCCTCGTCGATCAGGCCGACCTTCAGGTTGCCGTGGTGCATGCGCTCGACGCGCAGGATCCAGCGTTCCTGGATGTCGTCGAACTTGGCGACGATGCGGGTGCCGTGATTGACGTAGGTGGCGATCAGCTCGGCGCTGGCGCGGGCGGCGGCCTCGGTGGACAGGTCGAGCGCCAGGTTGTGGCGGACGATGGCCTGCAGCACGTCGGGGTTGATCAGGTGCGCCAGGCGCTCGATCACCGCTTCGGTGGCCAGCCAGTTACGGGCCAGGGCTTCCAGCGCCGGGCCGCTGATCGGTTCGGCGTCGGCGCGCGGCGTCAGGGCGGCTTCGGAGAGCGCCATGTTGAGCAGGAACTGGTTGTATTCCTGGTCGTCCTTCAGGTAGCGCTCGGTCTTGCCGTGCTTGACCTTGTACAGCGGCGGCTGGGCGATGTAGACGTAGCCGCGCTCGACCAGCTCCGGCATCTGGCGGTAGAGCAAGGTGAGCAGCAGCGTGCGGATGTGGGCGCCGTCGACGTCGGCGTCGGTCATGATGATGATGCGGTGGTAGCGCAGCTTGTCGACGTTGAAGTCGTCCTTGCCGATGCCGGTGCCGAGCGCGGTGATCAGCGTGACGATCTGCTCGGAGGAAATCAGCTTGTCGAAGCGCGCCTTCTCGACGTTGAGCACCTTGCCGCGCAGCGGCAGGATCGCCTGGAACTTGCGGTCGCGGCCCTGCTTGGCGGAGCCGCCGGCGGAGTCACCCTCGACGATGTAGATTTCGCACAGCGCCGGGTCCTTTTCCTGGCAGTCGGCCAGCTTGCCGGGCAGGCCGACGCCGTCCAGCACACCCTTGCGCCGCGTCATTTCGCGGGCCTTGCGGGCGGCTTCGCGGGCGCGCGAGGCTTCGACGATCTTGCCGCAGATGGTCTTGGCGTCGATCGGGTTTTCCAGCAGGAAGTCGGCAAGCTTTTGCGCCACGACTTCCTCGACCGCCGGACGGGCTTCCGAGGACACCAGCTTCATCTTCGTCTGCGAGGCGAACTTGGGGTCGGGCATCTTGACCGACAGCACGCAGGCCAGGCCTTCGCGCATGTCGTCGCCGGAAATCTCGACCTTGGCCTTCTTGGCGATATCGTTCTCGTCGATGTACTTGTTGATGACCCGCGTCATCGCCGCGCGCAGGCCGGTCAAGTGGGTGCCACCGTCCGACTGCGGGATGTTGTTGGTGAAGCAGAGCACCTGTTCCTGGTAGGAATCGTTCCACTGCATCGCCACTTCGACGCCGATGGTGACGCCGTCGCCACCGACCTTGGCTTCGCCGGACGAGTAGAAGATTTTCGGGTGCAGCACGCTCTTGCTGCGGTTGATGTACTCGACGAAGCTCTGCACGCCGCCGGCGAAGGCGAACAACTCCTCCTTGCCGGAACGCTGGTCGACCAACTTGATCGACACGCCGTTGTTGAGGAAGGACAGTTCGCGCAGGCGCTTGGCGAGGATTTCGTAATGGAATTCGACGTGGCCGAAGATTTCCTCGTCAGCCAGGAAATGCACTTCGGTGCCGCGCTTTTCGGTGTCGCCGAGGATTTTCAGCGGCGAGGTCTCGAAGCCGTCGCGGGTCTCCAGAACGCGGTCGATCGGCGCACCGCGGTTGAACTCCATGAAATGCTTCTTGCCGTCGCGGCGGATGGTCAGCCGCAGCCACTTGGACAGCGCGTTCACACACGAGACGCCGACCCCGTGCAGGCCGCCGGAGACCTTGTAGGAGTTCTGGTTGAACTTGCCGCCGGCGTGCAGCTCGGTCAGCGCGATTTCGGCGGCCGAGCGCTTGGGCTCGTGCTTGTCGTCCATCTTGACGCCGGTCGGGATGCCGCGGCCGTTGTCGATGACGCTGATCGAGTTGTCGGGGTGGATGGTGACGATGATGTCGTCGCAATGCCCGGCCAGCGCCTCGTCGATCGAGTTGTCGACGACTTCGAAGACCAGGTGGTGCAGGCCGGTACCGTCGGAGGTGTCGCCGATGTACATGCCCGGGCGCTTGCGCACGGCCTCCAGGCCTTCGAGGATCTGGATGCTGGATTCGCCGTAGGCCGGCGCCGCGCCTTGCGCGCTGTTCTCTTCACTCATTGCTTGGGTTCCACGTGAAACGATGAAGGCCCACCCGGCGGATGGGCCTTGGATCTGCCGAAAAAAGCGCGACTCAGATGCGCATCGGCATGATGACGTACTTGAAGCGGTCGTTGCCCGGGACCGTGATCAGGGCGCTGGAACTCGCGTCGTTGAAGCTCCACTGCACTTCGTCGGTATGAACGTTGTTGAGCACGTCGAGCAGGTAGCCGACGTTGAAGCCGACGTCGATCGGCTCGCCGCCGTAATTGACTTCGATTTCTTCCTGCGCTTCTTCCTGCTCGGCGTTGGCGGCGATCAGCTTCAGGCTGTTGTCGCCGAGCACCACGCG
>DASUZG010000085.1:0-2066 GCA_036376995.1 Azonexus sp.
ACCGGTCCGCCTGATCATTCCTTTTCCACCCGGCGGCAGCAACGACGTGGTCGGCCGCGCCATCGGCCAGCAGCTCGGCGAGCGGCTCGGTTACAGCGTGGTGATCGACAACCGCGGCGGCGCCGGCGGCATCATCGGAACGAACGAGGCCGCAAAGGCCGCGCCGGACGGCTATACATTGCTGCTGATCTCCGTGGCGTTCCCCACCAGCATCGCTTTCAACCGCCTGCCGCAGGACATGATGAAGTCGTTCGACCCGGTGGCGATGCTCGGCAGCGGGCCCGCGCTGCTGGTGGTGCCGGCCAGCTCGCCCGCCAGCTCGGTTGGAGACTTGCTGAATCTGTTGAGGCAACGACCGGGAGCGCTGAACGCGGCCGCCGCCGGCATCGGCAGCTTCCAGCACATGGCGACCGAGCTATTCCGGCTGCAGTCGAAAACAGACTTCGTCATCGTGCAGTACAAGGGCGGCGGCCCCGCCCTGACCGACACCATCGCCGGCCAGGTGCAGTTCAACCTCGGCAGCCTGGTGCAGATGATGCCGCACGTGCGCTCGGGGAAGCTGAAGGCGCTCGGCGTCAGCGGCGCGAAGCGCAACGCCGCGATGCCCGACGTGCCGACGATCGCGGAGGCCGGCGTGCCTGGCTACGAGGTGAGCAACTGGTGGGGCATCCTCTCGCCGGTCGGCACGCCGCAACCGGTGCTCGATCGCCTGTACAAGGAGATAAACGTGATCCTGGATTCCCCGGAGACGCGCAAGCGCTTCGAGCTCGAGGGAGCGGAAGTAATTCGCATGAAGCCGGCGGAAATAACCCAGTTCGTGGCGAAGGAAACCGAGCAGTGGACGCGCGTGGTAAAAGAGGCAGGCATCAAGCCGGAATGACCATGGAACGATTCAAAGCATACAAGCTGACCGAAACGCCCGATCGCAAGATCAAGGCCGAGTTCGTCGACATGACGCTCGACGATCTGGACCCCGGCGACGTGGTGGTGCGCGTGGCGTACTCCGACGTCAATTACAAGGATGCGCTCGCTGCGACCGGCAAAGGCCGCATTCTTCGCCGCGCGTCATGCGTCGGCGGCATCGATCTGAGCGGCACGGTCGTGTCCTCCACGCACCCGGGATTCAAGAAGGGAGACGGGGTCGTCGGCATCGGCTACGAGCTCGGCGTCTCGCACCATGGCGGCTACGCGCAATACGCCCGCATGCCGGGCGAGTGGCTGATGAAATTGCCGCAAGGCATGTCGCTGTGGGACGCGATGGCCTTCGGCACCGCGGGCTACACGGCCGGGATCGCGATCGTGCGCATGGAGCACGAAGGCTTGAGGCCGGCGAACGGGCCGGTGATCGTGAACGGCGCGACCGGCGGGGTGGGCTCGATCGCGCTCGCCGCGCTGGCAAAGACCGGCTACGAGGTGGTCGCGCTCACCGGGAAGGAAAGCGAGTCCGCCTGGCTGAAGAAGCTCGGCGCCAAGGACATCCTGCTGCGCAGCAGCCTGAATCTGGAGAAGATCAAGCCGCTCGACAAGTCGACCTGGGCCGGCGCGATCGACAACCTGGGCGGCGACGTGCTGGCGTGGATCTGCAGCACGATGAAGGAGAACGGCGTGATCGGCTCCATCGGCCTCGCCGCCAGCCCGAACCTGAACACCAGCGTGATGCCTTTCATCCTGCGCGGCGTGCGGCTCCTCGGCATCAATTCCGGCGAAAGCTCGAACGACGTGCGCGAGGCGGTGTGGCGCCGCCTGGCCAGCGACCTCAAGCCGCCGCTCCTCAAGGAGATGGCGCGCACCGTGCCCTTCAGCCAGCTGCCCGCGGTATTCGATGACTTCATCAACGCCAGGGTGACGCGCCGGGTAGTCGTCGACCTGGAAGAGTGAGTCCGGTGCCGACGTCGACCGACCTGCAGAAACGCGTGCTGGTGGTCGATGACTCGAGGTTCGTCCGCACCACCTTTGCTCACATCCTGAAAACGTCGTTCGACGTCGTCGAGGCGGCCGACGGCGAGGCGGCCTGGGTTGCGATCCAGGCGGATTCCTCGATCGTCATGGTGTTCACCGACCTCGAC
>DASUZG010000086.1:0-7182 GCA_036376995.1 Azonexus sp.
GGGATACCACTTGCCCTGGCCGAAATGCATCAGGCCGTTCGCCGCGTACTTGGCGCGCAAACGGTGGAACAGGTCGGCGGCGAACAGGCGCTTGGTCGGGCCGAGCGCGGCGGTATTCCATTCGGCACCGTCCGGGTCGTCGACCGCGACGAAGGTCGGTTCGCCGCCCTGAGTCAGGCGGACATCGAGGCGGCCAAGCGTGTCGTCAATGCGCTGGCCGAGGGTTTCGATCGCCGACCACTGCTCGTCGGTATAGGGTTTGGTGACGCGCGGCGCCTCCCAGATGCGGG
This sequence comes from Azonexus sp., assembly GCA_036376995.1. Classification (GTDB taxonomy): domain Bacteria; phylum Pseudomonadota; class Gammaproteobacteria; order Burkholderiales; family Rhodocyclaceae; genus Azonexus. The sequence continues at coordinate 291 of DASUZG010000086.1, forward strand.
TTACCTGCATGTGGTGGCTGAAGTCGCTCTCACACTGGTCGATGGCGCCGCTGACCGGCGCCGCCGACGACGGCTCCGGCGTGCAGGCGAGCGGAATGTGGCCTTCGCCGGCAAACAGGCCGGAGGTCGGGTCGAGGCCGATCCAACCGGCACCCGGCAGATAGACCTCGCACCAGGCATGCAGGTCGGTGAAGTCGGCCTCCGGGCCGGACGGCCCTTCGAGCGATTTGACGTCAGCGGTTAGCTGGATCAGGTAGCCGGAAACAAAGCGTGCCGCCAGGCCGAGGTGACGCAGCAGCTGGACCAGCAGCCAGGCCGAATCGCGGCAGGAGCCGGAGCGCTTCTCAAGGGTTTCCGCAGGCGTCTGGACCCCGGGCTCCATCCGGATGGTGTAGGCGATGTCCTGTTGCAGCCGGGCATTCAAGGCGACCAGGAAATCAACGCTACGCGTCGGCTCGCGGGAAATGCCCGCCAGGTAGCAATCGAACAGCGGACCGCAGGCGACCTTGTACAGGTAGGGATACAGCTCGTGGCGCTCGCCCGCCTCGTAGGCGAAGGGAATCTTCTCGGCATGCGGCTCGAGGAAGAAGTCGAAGGGGTTGATGACCGACATCTCGGCCACCATGTCGACTTCGACGCGGAATTCGCGGGTCTTTTCCGGGAACACCAGGCGGGCCAGGTAATTGCCCTGCGGGTCCTGCTGCCAGTTGATGAAGTGCTGCTCCGGCCCGATCTTCAGCGAGTACGAGAGGATTCGCGTGCGCGAATGGGCGCAGGGACGCAACCGGATCACCTGCGGCCCGAGATTGATCAGGCGGTCGTAGGCGTAATGCGTGACATGGTTGAGGGCGACATGAATGGACACAGGCATGCTCCGGGCGAATGGATAGCCATGCTAAAAGCAAGAGCCGAACCAGGCGCCAAGTCCCTGTTTCCCGGTGTCACGGCCTCGCTGCGGCGGGCCAGTATGCCGCGAAAGCGGGCGTCGCGCACCAATTGCGTGCGCGTCTTCGGTCTGCTCAGGGCCGGTCGAGCCAGTACAGGGCAGTGATCGTCTTGCCGTCGGTGATCCGGCCGTCCCACACCGCCTGCCGGGCCTCGGCCGGCGCCAGTTCGAGCACCTCGAGGAACTCGTTGTGGTCGAGCTGTTTCTCGCCGGCCAACTGCAGGCCGCGCGCCGCAAAGATCTCGATGCGCTCGTCGGAATAGCCGATGCACGGATGCATCACGCCGAGATATTCCCACTCGCTGGCGACATAGCCGGTCTCCTCGCGCAGCTCGCGCTTGGCGGTGTCGAGAATGGCCTCGCCCGGATCGATCTTGCCGGCCGGCAATTCGAGAAAGACGCGGCGCAGCGGGTAACGGAACTGGCGCTCGAACAGCAGCTTGCCGCTGTCGAGAAAGGCCAGCACCACCACGGCACCGGGGTGCACGATGTACTCGCGCAACGACTCCTGGCCATCCGGCAGGCGCACGCGATCCTTGCGCACCGTCAACAGCTTGCCCTGGAACACGGTTTCGCCGGCAATTTCGGCTTCGATCAGATGGGCGTCATGCGACATATGGCTTCCCCCAATGAAAAACGCCCCGACCAGCGGGGCGTTCTGTTATTTCTCGGCGGCTGGCGCTCAGAGCGAGCGCAGCAGCGAAAAGGCGCACAGCGACATGATGACCTGCGGGAACAGGCCGAGCAGGGCCACGGCGGCACCATTGGCCGAGATCAGCAGGCGCATGTCGGCACCGGCAGCGATCGGCGTTTCGTCTTCCGGTGCATCGAAATACATCAGCTTGACGACGCGCAGGTAGTAGAAGGCACCGACCAGCGAGAACAGCACCGCAACGATCGCCAGCCAGGTGTATTCGGCGGCAATGACGGCCTGCAGCACCGAGAACTTGGCGAAGAAGCCGATGAAGAACGGGACGCCGGCCATCGAGAACATCAGCATCATCATGATGCCGGCGAACCACGGGCTGCGCTTGTTCAGGCCCTTGAAGTCATCAAGATTGTCGGCTTCGAAACCGGCACGGGCCATCAGCAGGATCATGCCGAAGGTACCGAGGCTCATCAGCACGTAGGCGATCACGTAGAACATCGCCGAGCTGTAGGCATTCAACGCGTAGCGGGCATCGCCGCTGACGACGCCGGTGACGATGCCGAGCAGCATGAAGCCCATGTGCGAGATCGCCGAGTAGGCCAGCATGCGCTTCAGGTTGGTCTGGGCAATGGCGGCCAGGTTGCCGATGGCCATCGACAGCACGGCCAGGATGATCAGCATGTTCTGCCAGTCCTGGGCCACGGTGATCAGGCCGTTGACCAGCAGGCGCATAACGATGGCAAAAGCCGCCAGCTTCGGAGCGCTACCGATCAGCAGCGTGACCGAGGTCGGGGCGCCGTGGTAGACGTCGGGAATCCACATATGGAACGGCACCACGCCGAGCTTGAAGGCCAGGCCGGCAACCAGGAAGACCAGGCCAAAGACCAGCACGGTGTTGTTCACGCCGCCACCGTACAGGCGCTCAGCGATGCCGGTGATTTCCAGGGTACCGGTGGCACCGTAGATCATCGACATGCCATACAGCAGCAGACCCGAGGCCAGGGCACCGAGTACGAAATACTTCATCGCCGCTTCGGTCGAGGTGACCGAGTCGCGGTTCATCGCCACCATCGCATACAGCGACAGCGACAGCAGTTCGATACCGATATAGACGGTGACGAAGTGGTTGGCCGAAATCATCACCATCATGCCGAGCGTCGCGAACAGCGCCAGCACGTAGTACTCGCCCTTGTTCATCTCGCTGCGGTCGATGATGTAGGCGCGCGAATAGAACAGCACGATGACGACCGTCATGTACAGGAACAGCTTCAGCAGATCGGCCATCAGGTCGTCGACGAACATGTTGCTGAAGGTGTAGGTGATCTCGCCGGTGCTGGTCGAGAACTGGATCACCGCGCAGCCGATCAGGGTCAGCTGGCTCAGCACGAAGGTCACGGTACGCCGGCTGTCCTTGACGAACAGGTCGATCATCAGGATGGCCAGCGCCATCACCACCAGGAAAATCTCCGGTGCGGCTGGCAGAAGATTGGGGACAACGAAATTGTCGAACATGTCGGCTACCGTTTATTGAATCTTGCTGATGTTGACGTGGTTCAGCAGCTCGTTGACCGAGGCATGCATGACTTCGGTGAAGGGTTGCGGATAGAGACCCATCCACAGCGTGCAGATGGCCAGCACGCCGAGAATCGCGAATTCGCGCTTGTTGACGTCGGTCAGTTCGGCGACGTGATGGTTGGCGACATCGCCGAAGATCACCCGCTTGTACATCCACAACGTGTAGGCGGCGCCGACCACCATCGTGCTGGCAGCGGCGAAGGCGATCCAGAAGTTGAACTTGACAGCACCCAGGATGACCATGAATTCGCCGACGAAACCGGAGGTTGCGGGCAGGCCGGCGTTGGCCATCGAGAACAGCATGAACAGCGCGGCGAACTTCGGCATGGTGTTGACCACGCCGCCGTAGTCGGCGATCTGGCGGCTATGCACGCGGTCGTACATGACGCCGATGCAGAAGAACATTGCGCCGGACACGAAGCCGTGAGAAATCATCTGCACCAGGGCACCTTCGACGCCCATGGCGCTGAACATGAAGAAGCCCAGGGTGACGAAGCCCATGTGGGCGATCGACGAGTAGGCCACCAGCTTCTTCATGTCGGCCTGGACCAGGGCGACGAAGCCGATATAGACGACGGCGATCAGCGACAGGGCGATGACCAGGCCGGCCAGTTCATGCGAAGCGTCCGGAGCGATCGGCAGCGAGAAACGCAGGAAACCGTAGGCGCCGAGCTTCAGGGCGATGGCCGCGAGCACGATGGAACCGCCGGTCGGGGCTTCGACGTGGGCGTCCGGCAGCCAGGTATGCACCGGCCACATCGGCACCTTGACCGCGAAGGCGATCAGGAACGCGAGGAAGATCCAGATCTGCGGGCCGAGTTCGATCGGCAGCTTGTGCCAGTCGAGGATCGCGAAGCTGCCGCCGGAATGAATGAACAGGTAGAGCAGCGCCAGCAGGAACAGCAGCGAGCCGAACAGCGTGTAGAGGAAGAACTTGAAGGCCGCGTAGACGCGGTTGGGACCGCCCCAGACGCCGATGATCAGGTACATCGGGATCAGCGAGGCTTCGAAGAAGACGTAGAACAACACACCGTCGAGCGAGGTGTAGATGCCGTTCATCAGACCGGACATGATCAGGAAGGCAGCGTTGTACTGGGCAACCTTTTCCTGGATCACTTCCCAGCCGGCAGCGACCACGATGATGGTGATGAAGGCGTTGAGAATCACGAACAGCATCGAGATGCCGTCCACGCCGAGGTGGTAGTTGATGTTGAAGCGGGGAATCCACGATCCCAGTTCGACGAACTGCATGCCGCCGTTGGCAAGATCGAAACCGGTCCACAACGGGATCGTCACCAGGAAACCGACAATTGCGCCAACCAGGGCAATCATGCGGGCCAGCGGCGCATTCCGGTCGGAACCGGTCAGCAGCACGACTGTGCCGGCAACGATGGGAATCCAGATGGCGAAAGACAGCAGCGGGTAAGTCGACATGTTATTCCTTGCTTTTCTGCGAACTATTCACGCTAGGCGCGGTTGATCCACAGGGTCATCAGCACGAAGACGCCAATGATCATGGTGAAAGCGTAGTGATAGACGTAGCCCGTCTGGAACAGGCGGGTCACGGTGGCAATCCATCCGACAAGCTTGGCCGAGCCATTGACGACCACGCCGTCGATGATGGCGACGTCGCCGCCACGCCACAGGGCCTTGCCCAGCACGCGGGCACCACCGGCGAAGACGAACTCGTTGATCTTGTCGAAGTAGTACTTGTTCTCGAACAGCGTATGGATGGCCGAACAGCGACGCTGGATGGCGGCCGGAATATCTGGGCGCTTCATGTAGAAGAACCACGACACGACCACTCCGGACAGCGCCAGGATGAACGGCAGCGTCGTCAGGGAGTGGATGCCCATGGCGGCTGCGCCGTGGAATTCCTCCTTGAGATGCTCCATGGCCGGATGGGCGTGCAGATCGACGTGGATGACGCCGTCGAAATAGCCACCGTAGAGCATCGGCTCAATCGCGATGTAACCGATCAGCAGCGACGGAATGGCCAGCAGGACCAGCGGCAGCCAGACGACCCACGGCGTTTCGTGCGGCTTCTGGCCCGGCGCCAGGCCGTGGTGATGGTCATGCGCGACTTCCTCGTCGTCATGATCGCCGTGATGTTCGTGGTGATGCGCGTCATCCGCCTTGCCGAAGCGCTCTTCACCGTGGAACACCAGGAAGTACATGCGGAACGAATAGAAGGCAGTGACGAAGACGCCGGCGAGCACCGCGAAGTAGGCAAAACCTGCACCCGGCTGGCCGGCATGGTAGGCAACCGCCGCCGCTTCGATGATCGAGTCCTTGGAATAGAAGCCGGACAGGAACGGCGTGCCGATCAGGGCCAGCGAACCGATCAGCGACGTGATCCAGGTGATCGGCATGTACTTGCGCAGGCCGCCCATGTTGCGGATGTCCTGGTCGTGGTGCATGCCGATGATCACCGAGCCGGCGGCAAGGAACAGCAGGGCCTTGAAGAAGGCGTGCGTCATCAGGTGGAAGATCGCCACCGAGTAGGCCGAGGCGCCCAGCGCGACGGTCATGTAACCGAGCTGCGACAGCGTCGAGTAGGCGACGACGCGCTTGATGTCGTTCTGGATGATGCCGAGGAAGCCCATGAACAGCGCCGTGATGGCACCGATCACGATGACGAAGGACAGTGCCGTGGTCGACAGCTCGAACAGCGGCGACATGCGCGACACCATGAAGATGCCGGCGGTAACCATGGTCGCCGCGTGGATCAGTGCCGAAATCGGGGTCGGGCCTTCCATCGAATCCGGCAGCCAGACATGCAGCGGCACCTGGGCCGACTTGCCCATGGCGCCGATGAACAGGCAGATGCAGGTGACGGTCATTAACGACCAGTCGGCGGAACCCCAGATATTGATCGTCGTCGCGGCGAATTCCGGAGCCTTCTCGAACACGGTCTTGTAATCGAGGGAACCGAAGTGGGCCAGCACCAGACCGATGCCGAGGATGAAGCCGAAGTCGCCGACGCGGTTGACCAGGAAGGCCTTCATGTTGGCGAAGATGGCCGTCGGCCGGGTATACCAGAAGCCGATCAGCAGATAGGAGACGAGACCGACCGCTTCCCAGCCGAAGAACAGCTGCATGAAGTTGTTGGACATCACCAGCATCAGCATCGAGAAGGTGAACAGCGAGATGTAGCTGAAGAAGCGGTTGTAGCCCGGATCTTCCTGCATGTAGCCGATGGTGTAGATATGCACCATCAGCGACACGAAGGTCACAACGATCATCATCGTCGTGGTCAGCGTGTCGATCAGGAAGCCGACTTCGAACTTGTACTCGCCGCTGGTCAGCCAGGTATAGACGGTCCCGTTGAAGGTGTTGCCGGCCTGCACGTCCTGGAAGATCAGCACCGATGCGATGAAGGAAATGGCCACGCCGGCGATGGTTACGCTGTGTGCGACCCAGCGCGGGATAACGCGGCAGAACAGACCGGCGATGATGGCACCGAACAACGGCGCCAGCGGCACGAGCAGATAGAGTTTTTGCATTGCCATGGTTAACCCTTCAGGCCGCCCAGGTCATCCACATGGATGCTCTTGAGGTTGCGGAACAGCACGATCAGAATGGCCAGACCGATCGCCGACTCGGCGGCGGCAACCGTCAGGATGAAGAAGACGAAAATCTGTCCGGACAGATCCTGCAGGTAGTGCGAGAACGCGACGAAATTCATGTTGACCGCGAGCAGCATCAGTTCGATGGCCATC
>DASUZG010000087.1:0-5144 GCA_036376995.1 Azonexus sp.
GAGCACGTCGAGCAGGTAGCCGACGTTGAAGCCGACGTCGATCGGCTCGCCGCCGTAATTGACTTCGATTTCTTCCTGCGCTTCTTCCTGCTCGGCGTTGGCGGCGATCAGCTTCAGGCTGTTGTCGCCGAGCACCACGCGAATGCCGCGGAACTTCTCGTTGGTCAGGATGGCGGCGCGCTGCATGGCCTGCATCAGCGTCTGGCGGGCCACCGTCATGTGGTTGCGCAGGGAGGCCGGCACGACGCGCTCGTAGTCCGGGAACTTGCCGTCGATCAGCTTGGAGACGAGCACCACTGAACCAAAGGCGAAGCGCACCTGGTTGGACGCCAGCGTGATGTTCAGCGGCTCGTCGCTGTCGACCAGCAGGCGGTTAAGTTCGAGCACGGTCTTGCGCGGCAGGATCAGTTCCTGGCGCGGCAGTTCGGTATCGATCTCGACGCTGGCATAGGCCAGGCGATGGCCGTCGGTGGCGACGGCGCGCAGTTCCTTGCCCTCGACCAGCAGCAGCAGGCCGTTCAGGTAGTAGCGGACGTCCTGCGCGGCCATGCTGTACTGGGTCTTGCCGATCAGCTGGCGGAAGGCCTTCTGCGACATCTGGAAGCTGCGGGTGTCGCCCTCGGTCAGCGTCATGCGCGGGAAGTCGTCGGCCGGCAGGGTCTGCAGGCTGAAACGGCTCTTGCCGGCGCGCACCTGCAGGCGCTTGTCTTCGAGCAGCAGGCTGATTTCGGCGGTATCCGGCAGCGAGCGCAGGATTTCCTGCAGCTTGCGGGCACCGACCGTGACGGCGCCGTCGCCGTCGCCGACCGCACCGTCGGTGACGGTCGTGATCTGGATCTCGATATCGGTCGCCAGCAGCGTCAGGCGCTCACCCTTCTTTTCCAGCAGCACGTTGGACAGGATCGGCAGGGTGTGACGACGTTCGACGATTCCCGACACGGACTGCAACGGGGCGAGGAGCGTGTCTCTTTGGCTTTTAATAAGAACCATAAATTAAATTCCTTTATAGACTATATCGGGAACAGTTCTGTGGATAACGATAAATAACAATTAATTTTCAATGCGTTGCAATCGAATTTCGGCTCTGCGAAAGCCTCTGGATTGCCTGTGGATGAAATCCGGATAATTTTCCCACAAAGGGACCAAGTCCGTTTGCTCCACAAAGCGCGGACAGCTTGTCCACAAGCTTGTCTACAGCGCTCATCCCTTGAGCACCTGCAGCAGCACGTGCAGATCGTGGTTCAGTTCGTTCTCTTTCAGACGCAGCGAATCGATGGTCTTCACCGCGTGGATCACCGTGGTGTGATCACGGCCGCCGAAGGCATCGCCGATTTCCGGGAAGCTGTGCGAGGTGACTTCGCGGCACAGCCACATGGCCAGCTGGCGCGGCCGGGCGATGGCACGCGTGCGCTTCTTCGAGAAGAGATCGGCGACCTTGATCTTGTAATAGTCGGCGACGGTCTTCTGGATGTTGTCGATGCCGACATTGCGCACCGAGCCGATCAGGTCCTTCAGCGCTTCCTTGGCCAGGTCGAGCGCAATCACGCGACCGTGGAAGGACGAATAGGCCAGCACCTTCTTCAGCGCGCCTTCGAGTTCGCGGACGTTGGAGCGCAGGTGCTTGGCGATGAAGAAGGCGACTTCGTCGTCGAGCCGGATGCCTTCGGCCTCGGCCTTCTTCTGCAGGATGGCGACGCGCATTTCCAGCTCGGGCGGCTCGATTTGCACCGTCAAGCCCCAGTCGAAGCGGGTCACCAGCCGGTCGTCGAGACCGTTGATGTCCTTCGGATAGGTGTCGCAGGTGATGATGATCTGCTTGCGGGCCTCGATCAGCGCGTTGAAGAGGAAGAAGAACTCCTCCTGCGAGCGGTTCTTGCCGTTGAAGAACTGCACGTCGTCGAGCAGCAGCACATCGAGCGAACGGTAGGTGCGCTTGAAGCTGTCGAAGGATTTCTGCTGGTAGGCGCGCACGACGTCCGAGTAGTAGTCCTCGGCATGGACGTAGCGCACCACCTTGTCCGGGTTCTCGCCGACGATGGTATTGCCGATGGCGTGGATCAGGTGGGTCTTGCCGAGACCGGCGCCGCCGTAGATGAACAGCGGGTTGTAGGCGCCGCCCGGATTGTTGGCGACCTGGATGGCGGCCGCCCGGGCGAGGTCGTTGGCCTTGCCGACCACCAGGTTGTCGAAGGTGAAGGTCGGGAACAGCCGCGATTTTTCGTAATGATTGTTGCGGGCGCGCGGCTTGTCTTCGCTCCTCGCCGGCTTGGCGGCCTTGGCCGGCGCTTCGGCCGGTGCCGCCTCGGGCGCGGCGTCGCTGCGCGCCGGCGGGCTGCTGCGGCCGCTGCCGATGACCAGCGCGATGCTGACCGGGGCCGGGAAGAAGCTGCGGCTGTAGTCCTCGATGCGCGACAGGTAGCGGTCGCGCACCCACTTGAGGATGAAGCTGTTCGGGGCGATCAGGCGCAAGCCGTCTTCCGCCGCCGTGCCCTCACCTTCGAGCCGCAGCGGCTTGATCCAGGTGTTGAACTGCTGGGCAGGCAGTTCCTGTTCAAAACGTTGCAAACAGGATTCCCAGAAACCGGCCATTGACGACGACGCTCCTCCCCACCGGCAAAACGACCCCGGCAGGCGCTTGTATTTGTTTGATTTGAAAACTGTTTTGGTGTTTTTGCGAGGTCCGTTCGGCCACTCGCGAAAGGCGTGATTCTACCCTTCATGCCGAAAGTTATCCACAGCTTTGGAAAATAATTGATCTTGACAGACCAGGGGTTAACGGAGTGTAATTGCGCGTTTTTCTTAGCACATCAAGGGATTACCAACATGAAACGCACGTATCAACCGTCGGTCGTGCGCCGCAAGCGCACCCATGGCTTCCTGGTTCGTATGCGCACCAAGGGTGGCCGTGCAGTGATCGCTGCTCGCCGCGCCAAGGGTCGCAAGCGTCTGGGCGTTTGACCCGGACGTCCGGCGGGGTGGATCAAACCTTCGCCAGACGCTATCGCCTGACAAAAACGGATGAGTTCTCATCCGTTTTTGGTTTCAGGAAGGCCATTCGCGGCAAGCTGCTGATGCTGCATTACCAGCCGCGGGCGTCGGTCAATGACGATGCCCGGCTCGGTCTGGTGGTCGGCAAGAAGCTCCTGAAACGGGCGGTCGACCGCAATCGCTTCAAGCGGGTGCTGCGCGAGCAGTTTCGCCTGCGCCGCGCCGGTTTGCCGGCATGCGACCTGGTCGTTCGCCTGGCGGCGAAGCCGGTGCCGTTCGATAGCAGCGTCCTGGTCGAGGATTTTTTCGCCCTGCTGGCCAAACTGCAGCGGTTCGCGCCGCCGCGGGAAGCTTCATGAAGCGCCTGTTGATCGGCCTGATCCGCGTCTATCAATATGCGCTGAGCCCCCTGACGGGGCGACGCTGCCGCTATCTTCCGACCTGTTCGGAATATGCGGTGGAGGCAGTAAGGAAACACGGTGCCATCAAGGGTGGCTGGCTGGGCGCCAAGCGCATCTGCCGCTGCCATCCCTGGCATCCGGGCGGGTACGATCCCGTACCCTGATTCGACAAATGATTGATTGCATGGGCCGTTCATGGACACTCGTCGCCTGATCCTGGTTATGATCTTCACGTTCTCCAGCTTCCTGCTGTGGGAAAACTGGCAGAAGTACAACCAGCCGAAGCCGGCGGCCGAAGTGGCCACCGCCGGCGCCCCGGCGGCTGCCGCCAGCGGCGATGCGCCGCGCCCCTCGGCCAGCCTGCAGCCCGGCAGCGTCACGCCGCCGACCGCTACTGCCGCGCCGGCCGCCGCCGCCGAAACCTTCACCGTCTCGACCGACCTGCTGCAGGCAACCATCTCGGCCCAGGGCGGCGACATCGTCCGCCTCGAACTGCTCAAGTACAAGGACCAGGGCGCCAAGGACAAGAACTTCGTCCTCTTTGACGCCAAGCATCAGTATTTCGCACAGAGCGGCCTGATCGGCGAAGGCCTGCCGACCCATCGCTCGACCTTCCGCCGCGTCGCCGGCGCGAACGAGCTGGCCGACGGCGCCAACGACCTGCAGGTCCGCCTCGAGACCACCGACCCGAACGGCGGCAAGGTCGCCAAGATCCTGACCTTCCACCGCAATTCCTATCTGGTCGATGTGGCCTGGGAAATCGCCAACGCCGGCGACAAGCCGCTCGCCCCGCACGCCTACTTCCAGATCCAGCGCGACGGTCAGGCACCGGAAGGCGAATCGCGGATGGTCATGACCTTCACCGGTCCGGCCGTCTATACCGAGGAAGGCAAGTACCAGAAGCTCGATTTCAAGGATGTCGCCAGCAATAGCGCCAAGTTCGTCAAGAACGCCGACAACGGCTGGGTGGCGATGGTCCAGCATTACTTCGTCGCCGCCCTGGTGCCGGCCGAGAAGACGCCGCGCGAGTTCTACACGCGCAAGCTCGACAATACCGATGCCTACCAGGCGGGCGTCATCGTGCCGGTTGCCGAAGTGGCACCGGGCGCCACCGGCACCGCTGCCGTCAAGCTGTTCGCCGGCCCGCAGGAACAGGCGGCCCTGAAGCAGGTGGCGCCGGGCCTCGACCTGGTCGTCGACTACGGCTGGCTTACGGTCGTCGCCGCGCCGATCTTCTGGGCGTTGCAGTTCATCCACGGCCTGGTCGGCAACTGGGGCTGGGCCATCGTCGTGCTGACGGTGATCATCAAGGCCATCTTCTTCCCGCTGTCGGCCGCTTCCTACAAGTCGATGGCCAAGATGCGCGTGCTGACGCCGCGCCTGATGCAGCTGAAGGAACGCTACGGCGACGACAAGCAGCGCCTGAATCAGGAAATGATGAAGCTGTACCAGACCGAGAAGGTCAATCCGCTCGGCGGCTGCCTGCCGATCCTGATCCAGATCCCGGTCTTCATCGCCCTCTACTGGGTGCTGCTGGGTGCCGTCGAAATGCGCGATGCGCCGTGGATCCTGTGGATCGAGGACCTGGCCTCGCCCGATCCGTGGTTCATCCTGCCGGTGATCATGATCATCTCGATGATCATCCAGATGAAGCTCAACCCGACGCCGCCGGACCCGATCCAGGCCAAGGTGATGATGGCCATGCCCTTCATCTTCGGCATCATGTTCCTCTGGTTCCCGGCCGGTCTGGTGCTC
>DASUZG010000088.1:0-7011 GCA_036376995.1 Azonexus sp.
CGACTTGGAGATCACCAGTCGCAACTGGGTCGAGGCGTCGGGACGAACGATGCGGTAATAGACGTCATGCGACAGCGAGGTGGTGATGGTCAGCAACAGGCCATCGGCGGTGGACAGCGCGGCAGCGAGCGCACCGGCGGCGACCAAGCCGGAGACGACATAGGGCATGCCGGCGATTTCCGGCGTCGCCAGCACGATCACGTCCGGATTGAGTGACAGTTCGGCCAGTTGCAGGATGCCGTCGCGGTTGATGTCCTCGATGGTGACCAGCCCGACCTTGGTCCACGCCGCGACCCAGCCGGGCAGCTTGGCGATCGGGATTTCGGCCAGGTGCTTGAGCACCTCGAACTTGGCGAACACCGCGTAGGCCGGCGCCGTCATGTACAGGATCAGGATGAACAGCAGCGACCAGAACACCGATTCGCGCGCCTCGCGCACCGTCGGCGTGGTGTAGAAGCGGATCAGCACGTGCGGCAGCGCTGCCGTGCCGATGGTCAGGCAGAAGATCAGGGCGATGAAGTTGATGCGCTGCGGCAGCTGCTGCGCCGCCGTCTCGCCGGGGAAGGCCTCGGCATGGTGCAGCGGCGGCTTGCTGCGTTCGAGCGCCTCGAACATTTCCTTTTCCCAGCGCGCCCGGGCCTGCTCGGAATCCTGCGGCAGTTCGCGGCGCTGGCGTTCGAGGGCGACGATGTCGCGCATCTGCGTGTCGGTATCCTTGAGCCGGTTGATCTCGTTCGACAGGAAATCGCGCTCGTGCGTCAGCGAATGCGGCAGCTGCATGATCTTGCGGGCATAGACGTCGGCCCGCTCGCGGTAAAGTTCGCGCACTTCCCGCTCGGCCGCCGTCTCGAACAGACGGTTCTCCATCTGCGTGACTTCGTGCAGCACCTGGCCGTAGACCAGCTGCGGCACGGCCACGCCGGTGACGTTGTAGGACAGGATGGCGACCGGGGCGACGTAGGCGACGATCAGGATCACGTACTGCGCCACCTGCGTCCAGGTCACCGCGCGCATGCCGCCCAGGAAGGAGCAGACGAGAATGCCGGCGAGGCCGACGAAGACGCCGATCTCGAATTGCAGGCTGACGAAGCGGCTGGTGATGACGCCGACGCCGTAGATCTGCGCCACGACATAAACGAACGAGGCGATGATGGCGGCGGCGACGGCGACCAGCCGGACGGCGTTGCCGCCGTAGCGGGCACCGAGGAAATCGGGAATGGTGTACTGGCCGAAGCGGCGCAGGTAGGGCGCGAGCAGCAACGCCACCAGCACGAAGCCGCCGGTCCAGCCGATGATGTAGGCCAGCCCCTGGAATCCCGACAGGTACAGGGTACCGGCCAGGCCCATGAAGGAGGCGGCGCTCATCCAGTCGGCGCCGGTGGCCATGCCGTTGAAGAAGGCCGGTACACGGCGGCCGGCGACGTAGTACTCGGAAACGTCGGAGGTGCGGCTGGCGATGCCGATCGCCGCGTACATCGAGATGGTGAAGAACAGGAAGGCGTAACCGACCCAGCGCGGCGGCATGCCGTGGCGTTCGAGGACGGCCAGGGTCAGCACGAACGCCAGGAAGGCGCCCGTGTAGTACAGGTAGTAGCGCTGCAGCCGGGACAGGGGCGCGGGCATCCGGCCGGCTTAGCTGACGCGCCGCAGGAAGCTGCTGGCGCGGGATTCGGCGATCAGATGGGCGGCCGTGTCGATGTCCTTGCTGCTGGCGCGGGCCAGCAGCATCTGGAACAGGCGGGCCAGCAGCAGCGAATTCTCCATGGCATCGCGGCGGCCGCTGCCGGCTTCGAGGCCGAACGCCTCCAGCCAGTGGTCGAGCGGCAGCACCGTCTTGTCGCCGAACAGCGAAGGCAGCAGCCAGGCCAGGTCGATCCATTGCGGCTGGAAATCGACGCCCAGGCGCTCCTTGCAGGCGCGCTGGAGAAAGGCGCCGACATAGGGCTCGTGGTAGGTGACCAGCGGTGCCTTGGCGGCCAGCTGCAGGAAGGCCAGCAGCTTGCGCTCGAGCCCCCCGCCCGCCTCCGCCTCGCCGGCGAAATCGACATACAGCGCATCGTCCGGGGCGATCGTCGAATGATGCACCGCCGTGGCGGCGATCCCGAGCAGGCGGTCGGTTTCCGGGTCGGTGCCACTGGTGGCGATATCGACGACCACGTAGCGGGTATGGAAATGCACGCCGTCCAGCGACGGTGCCTCGCTGTCGCGCCAGGCTTCGAGCCCGGCCCGGACATCTTCGGGCAGATGCTCGGGCGCATTGTCGCGGAACAGGAATTTCTTGATGCCGAACATGATCACTGCACCTGGTAGTCGAGCTTCAGGCGCGACTGGATTTTGCGGGCCTGGCGGAAGGATTCCTTGAGGATGCGGCGGTCGAGCTCGTTGAGCTTCTCCGGATCGATCAGGTTGTCGCCCTGGCGCCCCGGCTCGCCTTCCAGGTACTGGTGCTGCAGGCGCAGCAGCTGGATGAAGTTGAGGCCGTCGAGCACGGCGTTGATTTCCTCGGGCTTGCTGGACAGGCGCTGCGACGCCAGGCGCAGGCGCTGGATCGAGTTGGTGTTGTGCACGCCGGTGGCCAGCGCGTAGATGCGCGCGACGTCGACGAAGATGCGCGAACCGTACTTCTTCAGGTCGATCTTGCCCGGATGCTCGGGTTCGAGGTCGGTGACGAAATCGCGGATCTTGCCCAGCGGCGGACCGACGTCGAGCGCATTGCGCGCCATCGCCTGCAGGAAGATCGGCGAGCCGGCGGCCTGCGCCAGCAGATGGCGGCGCATGTTGTCGGCCAGCTCGCTCTTGCCGTACAGCGGGCGGAAGTCGAAGAAGATCGTCGCATTGAGCAGCGCGACCGGTTCCGGCATGCGGATCCACTTGCTGAACTGGTCCTTCCATTCGTCGAGCGTCATGCACCACTGCGGATTGCTGGCCATGATGTTGCCCTTGCACAGCGGGAAGCCGACGGCGTCTAGGTCGTGGTTGGTATCCAGCGCGAAGGCTAGGAAGCGCTGCTTCAGCGCCTCCTTGTCCATGCCTGCCGGCACGGTGAAAACGATACCGTTGTCCTGGTCGGTACTGAACGTCTGCTCGTCGCGCCCTTCCGAACCGAACGCCAGCCAGGCCCAGTCGATGCCGTCGAAACTGTGCTTCTCGAGGTTGAGCTGGATGACGCGCCGGGTCAGCGCGTCGTTCAGGGCCGAGATGAACTGCGTCAGCTGCTCGGCACCGATGCCCTGGGCCAGCATGTTGAACGACAGCTGGCGGACGTCGGCCGCCGAATGCTGGAGCGCCGCGACGTCGGGCGCGGCCTCGATGGTCTGGCGGATCTGGCGCAGGCCGACGCGCTGCAGCGCGAACAGGTCGCGCTCGGAGACGACGCCGGTCAGGCGGCCGGCATGGTCGGTGACCAGCACGTGGCGGATGCCGTGAGTGGCCATGGCCAGCATCGCATCGTAGGCGGTGGCATGCTCGACCAGCATGAACGGCGCCGCCGACATGGCCTGGCTGATCGGCGCGCTGAGCGGCAGGTCGGCGAGCACGACGCGGTCGAGCACGTCGCTGCGGGTGAAGATGCCGAGCGGCTTCTGCTCGGCGTCGGTGACCACGATCGAACCGATGCCGGCCTTCGACATGGTTTCCAGCGCCTCGCGCAGCGGCGTCTCGGGGCGGACGGCCAGCGGGTTGCGGGCGCCGATGCCGTCGAGCGGCGAGTTGAGCGTCTGCTGCTCGCTGGCCTTCTGCGCGAACTGCTGCTGCAGCTGGCGGCGCGACTGGTCGAGCAGGCTGGCGATGTACTGCGTGCAGAACAGGTTGAATTCCGGGCTGCTGGCCATCAGCGCCAGGTAGTCCTCGGCCGGCAGCTGGTAGCAGAAGGTGTCTTCGAGCGCCGTGTAGATGTTGGTCGACGGCCGGCCGGCAGTCACGGCACCGATCGGGAAGCTCTCCCCGGCGCCGAGGCTGAGGATGGAATATTCGGTGACCGCCACCTCGCCGGCCTGGCGCGCCTGCACCTTGCCCGATTCGATCAGGTAGAAGAAGCGGACGTTGCCGGCATCCGGCCCGACGATCTCGCTGCCGGCCGGGTAGAAGGCGATCTGCGCCTTCTCGCCGAAAGTCTGCAGCGCGGCCGCCGCCATCTTGTCGAACGGCGCGTGTTTGCGCAGAAAAGCCTGGGTGTTGCCGGCCATCCGGCGCCGCCCGTCGTCGCGCAGCTCCTTGCCGATCCGGGCGACGGTGAGTTCTCCCTGCTGCTCAGTGATGTTTACGGACATAGTCGCGCCATCCCCTTATTTTCAAAGCACATAGTTTAACTTGAGACGTTGTTGCATAAGCCGCGCCTGGCGCAGCGACTCGAGCAGGATCACGGTGTCGACCTGATGCAGCGTCGCCGGCTTGAGACCGTCGTCGTCGATCTCGTCACCCCGGCGGGCAGCCAGTTGCTGCCCCAGGCGCAGCCGCAGTACATGGCCGAAGGCGGCTTCGGCGCTGGCGATCTCGAGCGGCGCCAGGCCGACCTCGCGGCCCGCCGCGCGCAGGCGCTCGACGGTGTTGACTGCCCGGGCCCCGGTCGCCAGCGCGAAAATGCGTGCGGCGTCGACGAAAATACGGCTGCCGAATTTCTTCAGATCGAGTTCCCCGGCCTCGTCGGCCGCCACGCCACCGCGGAAATTGAGCGGTACCGCGGTGTGCAGGGCATTGGCCGCCATCTGGTGCTGGAAGGCCGGGGTGTCGGTAGTCAGCCCGAGGATCAGCGAGCGCAGGTCTTCGCCGAGTTCGAGCCGGCCGTACAGCGGGCGCAGGTCGAAGAAAATGGTGGCATTGAGCAGGGCCGTCGGCTCCGGCCGCCGCACCCAGTCGATGAAGCGCTCGCGCCATTCGTCGTAGGACAGGCACCAGGCCGGATTGCCGGCCATGATGCCGCCGCTGCACAGCGCGAAGCCGCACTCGGCAAGGCGCCGGTTGACCTCCTGGGCAAAGGGCAGGAACAGCGCGCGCAGGGCTTCCGCCTCGCGGTCGTCGCTGGCGTTGAAGACCAGGCCGTTGTCCTGGTCGGTGACGAAGGTCTGCTCGTGGCGGCCTTCCGAGCCCATCGCCAGCCAGCACCAGTCGACCGGCGGCAGGCGGTGGCGCTGGGCCGTCAGCGCGATCAGCCGCTGGCTCAGGCGGTCGTTGAACTGCGACACCAGCTGCGTCATCGCCCCGCCGTCGAGCCCCCGCCCGGCCAGCGCCAGCAGGAAGCGGCGCAGACGCCCGGCCAGCGCCGGCGCGGCGTCGGCCGAATCCAGCGCCGCCAGCTCGTGCAGCAGCTGTTGCTGTTCGGCGCAGGGCAGCAGGACGGCGGACTCATCCATCGGCTAGTACTTGATCCGTGCGAAGTAGGTTTTCTCGGAAGCCTCCAGCGCCTGGCGGACGGTGACGATGCCGCGCTCCTCGAGCATCGGCAGCAGCTTGAGGAACACTTCGCCGGTGGCCAGCGCATCTTCCAGCGCGTTGTGGCGGACATCGATGCGGATGCCCAGGCGGTCGAGAATGGCATCGAGCTTGTGCGATTCCTGGTTGGGATGCACCACCGCCGACAACAGCAGCGTGTCGAGCACCGGCTGCGAGAAGCGCATGCCGGTACGGTCTTCCTTCAACTGCAGGAAGCGCATGTCGAAAGCCGCGTTGTGGGCGATCAGCACGGTGTCCTCGCAGAACTCGTGGAAGGCTGGCAGCACGATGTCGATATTCGGCTTGCCGCGCACCATGTCGTCGGTGATGCCGTGGATCGGGATCGACTCGGGCTTCAACGGCATTTCCGGATCGACGATCTGGTCGAAGATTTCCTGGCGCAGCAGGCGGTTGTTGAGGATGCGGGCGGCGCCGATCTGGATGATCTCGTCGCCGTTCGACGGCTCCAGGCCGGTGGTCTCGGTATCGAACACCGTGTAGGTCAGCTCGGACAGCTTGCGGTCGAGATCGACCGACTTGTCGGCGAAGTTGAACAGGTCGAAGTCGTAGTACTCCGGCCGGCCGCTGCCGCGCTTGCGGTCTTCGGCCTCCTCGATCTCCGGCGTCGCCACCGGCAGCACGAAGCGGAAGAAGGCACGGTGCGCGGCCTTCTCGCGCTGGTACCAGACTTCGCCGCCGTGCCGGTCGATGACTTCGCGCAGCGACAGCGGCGTCGTCTCGCTGCCGATCTGCATGGCGTCCATTTCCCAGGTGTAGAAGGTCTCCGAGGACATCGCCGGGCCGGCCCAGATCAGGTCGAGGTAGGCCAGCTTGCCTTCGGAGGTCAGGCGGAAGCGCAGTTCGCGCGGCTCGTAGTGGTCCTGCAGCTTGCTCGCCAGGAAAACCAGGGCGAAGACCAGCGAGAAGCTGTCGGCCTTGACCCACAGCGCGTCGTCGAGCTCCTCGGTCTTGGTCGCCAGTTTCAGCTTGTCGTCGATGCGCCGCTGGGCCGCGGCGATCAGGTCGATGCCGAGCACGTCCTCGAGCGGCCAGCGGGTCTTCATCGAATCGGAAAAGTCGGCCATCGTCTGGTCGAGACGCTGGCTCATCTTCGCCGCCTCGTCGGCGACGACGCCGAGGAAGCGCTCGCGCAGCTCGGTTTCCATGTCCGGGTAGTCGACCAGGTTGCCGACCGCGGCGCGGATGTTGCCCAGCGCCGAGCGGCTGCCTTCGGTCAGCGAATGCAGGACCTGGTCGCGGCGCGCCTCCTGCTCCAGGCTGCGGGTGATGTTCTCGACCGTCAGCACGTAGCCGGACATCGTCGGACCGCCCCAAATCAGGTCGAGGTAGGCGAGCTTGCCTTCGGAAGTCAGGCGGAAGCGCACTTCACGCGGCTCGTAATGCTCCTGCAGCTTGCTGGCCAGGAAGACCACGGCGAACACCAGCGAATAGCTGTCGGCCTTGATCCACAGCGCGTCGTCGAGCTCCTCGGTCTTGGTCGCCAGTTTCAGCTTGTCCTCGATGCGCCGCTGGGCGGCAGCGATCAGGTCGATGCCGAGCACATCCTCCAAGGGCCAGCGCGTC
>DASUZG010000089.1:0-9112 GCA_036376995.1 Azonexus sp.
AAATCCGGCTGGAACGACGACGAGCGCCTGCTGAAGAGCCTCGGCTACGAGTAAGCCGCCGGCACCGCGATGAATCAGCGCAGCAAGGTCGACGGCCAGCCCGCCTACGTTCTGCACAGCTATCCCTTTCGGGAAACCAGCCTGATCGTCGAAGTATTCACCCGCGATTTCGGGCGCATGGCCTTGCTGGCCCGTGGCGCCCGCCGTCCGCGCGCCGCCATCCGCGGCCTGCTGATGGGCTTTCAGCCGCTCGAACTGGGCTGGGCCGGCAAGGGCGAAGTGCTGACGCTGATGAAGGCCGAATGGCAGGGCGGCCAACCCTTGCTGGCCGGTGAGGCGCTGTTCTGCGGCTATTACTTGAACGAACTGCTGATGCACCTGTTGCCGCGCGAGGATGCGCACGAGAGGCTGTTCGCGCGCTATGCCGAGATGCTGCAGCGGCTGGCCGCCGATCCTGCCGGCAAAGTCCGCGAAGCCGACCTGCGCTGCTTCGAGAAGGCGCTGCTGCAGGAACTCGGCTATGGCCTGATGCTTGGACACGATACTCTTGGCCGGGCAGTGGAGAGCGATGCGTTCTACACTTACCGCATGGAGCAGGGGCCGGTGCGCTTGGAGCATGATGCCGCGGCGGCCCAGGTGGTGCGCGGCAAGACTTTGCTTGATCTGGCCGCCGAAGATTTTTCCGATCCGCACACGCGGGTCGAGGCCAAGGCCCTGATGCGCACCTTGATGGCCTATTACCTGGCCGGCAAGGAACTCGAAACCCGCAAGATTTTCAAGGAGTTGCAGGAGCTATGATCGAACTCGGCGTCAATATCGACCACATTGCCACCATTCGCCAGGCGCGTCGCACCTACGAGCCCGATCCGCTGTGGGGCGCCGTCGAGGCGCATCTGGGCGGGGCCGACGGTATCACCGTGCATTTGCGCGAGGATCGCCGACATATCCAGGATGCCGACGTGCGCCGGCTCAAGGAAGCGACGCAGATCAAGCTCAATCTGGAAATGGCCGCGACTGACGAGATGGTCGGCATCGCCTGCGCGCTCAAGCCGGAAATGGCCATGCTGGTGCCGGAAGGGCGGCACGAGGTGACCACTGAAGGCGGCCTCGACATCCTCGGCCAGGAAGCGCGGTTGAAGGACATCATCGCCCGCCTGACCGAGGCCGGCATTACGACCAGTGTCTTCATCGACGCCGAATTGCCGCAGATCGAAGCGGCGGCGCGGATCGGTGCCCGCGTCTGCGAAATCCACACCGGCCCCTATGCCCACGCTTTCTACGATAAGGGGCGCGACGCCGAGGCGCCGGCGGTACTGGCCGAACTCGACAAGATCCGCCGCGGCGGTCAGCTGGTGCAGCAACTGGGCATGCGCTTCAACGCCGGGCATGCGCTCAATTACTACAACGTGCAGCCGGTGGCGTGCCTGGCCGGCATCCGCGAACTGCACATCGGCCACGCCATCGTCAGCCGGGCCGTGTTCGTCGGCCTGCGCGAGGCGGTGCGCGAAATGAAGGCGCTGATGCGCGAGGCCGCCACGAATCCGGAACAGCTCGGCGCATGATCCACGGCATCGGCACCGATATCGTTGCCGTCGCCCGCCTGCGCGGCATGTGGGAGCGGCACGGTGAGCGGGCGCTGGAGCGGCTGCTGGCGCCGCAGGAGCGGGAAGATTTTGACCGGGCGGCCGACAAGGGGCGCTTTCTCGCCAAGCGTTTCGCCGCCAAGGAAGCCTTCGCCAAGGCCTTCGGTACCGGCGTGCGGCCGCCGGTGCTGCTGCCGGCCATCGCCGTGACGCATGATGAGCTCGGCAAGCCGGCTTTCGTCTTCACCGGGCCGCTGCTCGAGGCTGCGCAACACCTGAAGGCCCACCTTTCGATCAGCGACGAGGCAGAATACGCCGTCGCCTATGTCATTCTGGAGCACGCATGAACGCCATGCCCCTCGGGCCGCTGATGATCGACATCGCCGGTACCGAACTGACCGAGCTCGACCGTCAGCGCCTGTGCCACCCGCTGGTCGGCGGCATCATCCTGTTCTCGCGCAATTACGCCAATCGCGAGCAGCTGATCGCACTGACTGCCGAGATTCATGCCTTGCGCCAGCCGCGCCTGCTCATTGCTGTCGATCACGAAGGCGGCCGGGTGCAGCGATTCCGCGACGGCTTCACCCGCCTGCCGGCAATGCGCACGCTCGGCCAGCTGTACGAACGCGAACCGCAGGCGGCGCTGGCCGCCGCACGCGACGTCGGTCTGGTGCTGGCTGCCGAACTGCGTGCCTGCGGCGTCGATTATTCCTTCACCCCGGTGCTCGACCTCGACTACGGCCCGTCGCGGGTCATCGGTGACCGCGCCTTTCATCGCGATCCTGCGGTCGTCGTCGCGCTGGCCGGGGCGTTGGGCGACGGTTTGAAGCAGGGCGGCATGGGCACGTGCGGCAAGCATTTTCCCGGGCACGGCTATGTCATCCCGGATTCGCATGTCGAACTGCCGGTCGACGACCGGCAGCTGGCGGCGATGCAGGAAGACCTCGAACCCTACCGGCGCTTGCCGCTCGATGCCGTGATGGCGGCGCACGTCATTTACGAATGTGTCGATTGCAGCACCGCGGTGTTCTCCCGCACCTGGATCGACTATCTGCGCCACGACCTCGGCTTTGATGGAGTGGTGTTCACCGACGACCTGTCGATGGCCGGCGCCGGCGTGGTCGGCGACATGCTGGCGCGCGTGCAGGCTGCCTGGGGGGCCGGTTGCGACATGCTGCTGGTGTGCAATGCGCCGGAATCGGTGGCCCTGGTGCTGGATAACTGGCAGCCGCAACCCGATCCGGTGCGCGGGCAGCGGGTGGCCAAATTGCTGCCGCAGCAGCCGGTACTTTCGCTGGACAGCGCGATCTACCGCCGCGCCCTCGCATCGATCGCCAGCCTGAGCGCCTGAAATGGCCAAGCACTCGCCGCCGAAAACCCGGATCCGGAAGCATGCACCGAAGCGCTCCGGCAAGGCCGGCCTGCCAGCCGGCAGCCTGGTTCTCCTCGGCGAACGCAAGACCGAGCGGGCGACGATCACCCGAGTCGCCTACGACGGAACGGCGATCGACGAAACCCAGATCGAGGATCTGGCCGCCGCCTTGGCCAGCCCCGCGACGCGCGACAAGCTGTGGCTCAACGTGCATGGCCTGCATGAGCCGGAGGTGCTGCAGCAGATCGGCCGCCGCTTCCAGCTTCATCCGCTGGTACTCGAAGACATCCTCAATACCGACCAGCGGCCGAAAGTCGACGATTACGGCAGTTACCTCTACCTGGTGGCCCGCGTCTTCGACTACGACCCGGATACATTGGCAGTGAGCAGCGAACAGGTCAGTTTCGTGATTGGCGAAAACTACGTCCTGACCTTCCAGGAGCGCCCGACCGGCACCTTCGCACCGGTCCGCGAATGGCTGCGCGCCGACCGCGGCCGCATCCGTCAACTGGGCACCGACTATCTCGCCTATGCGCTGCTCGATCTGGTGGTGGACCGCTATTTCACCATTCTCGAGCAGATCGGCGAGCGCGCCGAGGAGCTCGAGGAGCAATTGCTGCAGGATCCCGGCACCACCCAGCTGGAGACCTTGCACCAGCTCAAGCGCGAGACACTGAACCTGCGCCGGGCTATCTGGCCGCTGCGTGAAGTGGTCAATTCGCTGGTGCGCAACGAGCAGCGCTTCTTCACGCCGGATACCCAGCTCTACCTGCGCGACATCTACGACCACACCGTGCACCTGATCGAGTCGCTGGAAGCCATTCGCGACCTGATCGCCGGCATGCTCGACATCTACCTGTCGTCGATCAGCAACCGGGTGAACAAGGAAGTCCGGGCGCTGACCGTGATCGCCCTGGTATTCATGCCGATGACGTTGATCTCCGGCATCTTCGGCATGAATTTCCGGGCCATGCCGCTACTCGACGACGCCAGCGGCTTTTTCTACGCGCTGATGCTGATGGTCGGCGTGGCTGCTACCCTCGGTCTCATCTTCTGGCGGCGGCGCTGGCTCGACTGAGCCGCCTGCCAATTCCCACAATGATCTTGGGGATTTATCCTGTCCGGATATAATGCCCTGCGGATTTTTCGTTAGCCGCCCGCAACGACCGGCCCCAGGCCGAGTGATGCAGGGCGGAGCGGGCAGGGGATGTAGACAAGAACGACGGATAGGGGAGAAGTCGATGCGACACAAATCGGGTTTCGGATTCACCGTCTGCGCGCTGCTGGCGGCGCTGGCATTGCTCCCGGTCGGCACGGCAGCGGCAGCAGGGTTTCAGGTGTGCGACAGCCACGGCTTGGTCCGCGGTGCGGAAATCGCCATGGAACGCGGCTGCTTCGGTTGCCATACCCTGAGCAGCAAGCGGGTCGGGCCACCGTACCGGGAAATCGCCGCCAAGTACGAACGCGAGCCGACGGCGCTGGCGACCCTGGCCAACAAGATCAAGAACGGCGGCAGCGGTGTCTGGGGGGCGGCGACGATGCCGGCCAACCCGATCAGCGACGAAGAGGCCGAAATCCTGGCCCGCTGGATCCAGTCGCTGTAAGCCGCCGTCAAGATACCGGCCGCCATGCGGCGGCCGGTGGTGATGCGGCTCAGACCAGGCCGAGGCTTTCCTCGACGCCCAGATGCACGTTCATCGCCTGCACGGCGGCGCCGGAAGCGCCCTTGCCGAGATTGTCCAGACGTCCGACGACCAGCATGCGCTCGTCGTTGCCGAAGACGAACAGGTCGACGCGGTTGCTGTCGTTGTTGGCTTCGACATTGAAGAAGCCGCCGTCGGTATTGGCCTCGAGATCGACCGGGGCGACGCGGATGAACGGCTCGCCGGCGTAGTAGTCGGCAAGGATCTTCTGCACGTCGGCCGGCGTGGCGTTGCGGCTGAACTGCTGAGGATGCAGGTAGGCGGTGACGGCCAAACCCTTGTAGAACGGCCCGACGATCGGCTGGAAGATCGGCGCCACGGTCAGGCCGGTATAAGCCTGCATTTCCGGCAAATGCTTGTGGGCCAGTGCCAGCGCGTAGGGGCGCGGGGCGTCGATGCGGTCCGGGCCCTGGTAATGGGCGATCATCGACTTGCCGCCGCCGGAATAGCCGGTGATGGAATTGGCAGCGATCTGCGTCGCGGCCGGCAGCAGGCCGGATGCGACCAGCGGACGCAGGGCCAGGATGAAGGCCGAAGCGTGGCAGCCCGGGTTGGCGATGCGCTTGCTGGCGCGGATCTTGGCGCGCTGCTCGGGGCCGAGTTCCGGCAGGCCGAAGGTCCAGGCGGGATTGACGCGGTGCGCGGTGGAGGCGTCGATGACGCAGGTGTTCGTGTTGTCGACAAGGCTCACCGACTCCTTGGCGGCGTCGTCCGGCAGGCACAGGAAGGTGACGTCGGACGCGTTGATCAGGCGCTTGCGCTCGGCTAGATCCTTGCGCTTGTCGGCATCGATCTTCAACAGTTCGATATCGGCGCGCTGGGCGAGGTATTCGTTGATCTGCAGGCCGGTGGTGCCTTCCTGGCCATCGACAAAGACTTTGTAGGTCATCGGTAATTCCGCGTTGGAGTCACTAAAGGGAGAATTCTGGCACAAAAGCAAACGGGCAGCCGAAGCCGCCCGTTGCTGACTGGCGAAAAGCGCTGCTTACTTGGTGCGGCTGCGGTATTCGTCGGTGCGGGTGTCGATTTCGATCTTGTCGCCGATTTCGACGAAAGCCGGCACCGGCAGCTCGAAACCGGTGGAGATCTTGGCCGGCTTCATGACCTTGCCCGAAGTGTCGCCCTTGACGGCCGGCTCGGTGTAGATGACTTCGCGCACCAGGGAGTTCGGCATTTCGACGGAGATGGCCTTGCCGTCGTAGAACACGACTTCGCACGGCATGTCAGCTTCCAGGTACTTCAGTGCGTCGACCATGTTTTCGGCTTCGACTTCGTACTGGTTGTACTCGCCGTCCATGAACACGTACATCGGATCGGCGAAGTAGGAGTAGGTGACTTCCTTCTTGTCGAGGATGACGATCTCGAACTTGTCGTCGGCCTTGTAGACCGCTTCCGACGGGTTGCCGGAGAGCAGGTTCTTGAGCTTCATCTTGACGACGGCGGCGTTGCGGCCGGACTTGTTGTACTCGGTCTTCTGGACGACGAGCGGGTCGGCACCAACCATAATGACGTTGCCGGAGCGGAGTTCCTGTGCGGTCTTCATCGGGATTCTCTAAGCTAAGATCGGAAAAAGAAAAACGTTAAATTATACCTTGTCGGCGACGAAGTTGACGAGGTTTGTCGCCAGGTCCGGTTCGCTGGCCAGTTGCCGTACCCAGTCCGCGTTGTGCCGGGCGATGGCCGGCGCGTGCGCGGCAAAGGCCGGCCAGGTGGCCGCGATGTCGCCGCCGCAGTTCCAGGCGGTGAACAGGGTGCGTACGCTGGCTGCTGTCTCGGCATCGAGGGCGGCGCAGTAGCGCTCGAGAAAGGCGCCGAGCTTGGTGTGATGCGCCGCATCGTCCTGCGGGTAGATCTGCCAGACGAAGGGGCGGCCGGCCCACTGGGCGCGGACGAAGGAATCCTCGCCGCGCACGAAGTTGATGGCGCAACGGCGCAGCAGCGCGTCGTAGTCGTCCATCGGCAGGAAGGGCAGCGGCTGGATGCGCGCCGCGCCGAGCTGCCAGGCGTCGGCCGGGCCGAGCACGGCGGTCACCGCCGCCAGCGGCTTCCCTGGCGGCACATGGCAGACGATCGGGCGTGGACTGGCGGCGAGGGCGGCGAGCAGGCTGCCAACCGGGGCCGTGTCGTAGCAGAACAGGCTGATTTCGAGCATCTCGGCTTCGTCTGGCGGTGCCAGAGGCAGACCGGCTTCGCGCAGCAGGCCGCCGGTGGCGGGGGAAAAACCGGGAAAGAAGAAATGCTTGAGGAGCGGCAGGGTGGGGTGGGGCGAAGCCATTCCGTGACAGCTTTCCGCCCACGGCTCAGCGGTCAGGTATTCGAGATTGATCCAGCGCGGTTTCGGCGTTGCTGCCGCCATCGCTGCGACATAGGCCGGAGGCAGTTCGCAGGCGAAGGCTTCGATGACGATATCGGCGACGCGGTCGGTCACGAAATCGCTCGGCCAGTGCCGCAACTTGACGCCCTGAACCAGTTGTGTCGGCAGCGCCGGATCACAGGCCGGGCATAGCGGCGCCAGGCTGGCCGGGTCGTCCACCCACAGCCGCACGGCCTGGCCGTGCTCGCGCACCAGTTGCCGGGCGAGGCGCCAGCAGACGCCGATGTCGCCGTAATTGTCGACGACGCGGCAGAAGATGTCCCAACGAAGCTGCATGGCCGGCATGTTAACATCCCGCCCCATGTCAGCACCTGCCTTCACCTTCCAAGACCCGCTCGGCTGCACGGCTTGCCCGCGCCTGGCCGAGCATCTGGCGGCCATCCGCCGCCGCGATCCCGACTGGCACGCCTTGCCGGTGCCGGCCTTCGGCACGCTCGACGCCGAGCTGCTGGTGCTCGGCCTCGGCCCGGGCGAACGCGGCGCCAACCGCACCGGCCGACCGTTTACCGGCGACGTGGCCGGCGAACTGCTCTATCCGGCGCTGCATCGTTTCGGCTTCGCCACCGCCGCCGCGGCGCTCGGTCCCGACGATTGGGCCAATCCGGCCATGCACCTGAACAACTGCCGGATCACCAACGCCGTGCGCTGCCTGCCGCCAGCCAACAAGCCGACGACCGCCGAGATTCGCCAGTGCAACGGCCATCTCAAGGCTGAGCTGGCGTCGATGCGACGGCTGAAGGTGATCGTCGCCTTGGGCACCGTCGCCCACCAGGCGCTGCTGTGGACCTACGGCCTGAAGCCGGCCAATTTCAAATTCGCCCACAACGTGCGCCACGACCTGCCGGACGGCCGCATCCTGATCGACAGCTATCACTGCAGCGGCTACAACTGGCGTACCGGCCGCCTGTCGCGCGAGAGTTTCGAAGCCGTTTTCGCCGGCGTCAAGGAACTGCTCGGCTAAGCAGCAAAGCGCCTCATGGCTTTCGATGCCAAGTCCTTCCTCGCCACGCTGACCGAGCTGCCCGGCGTCTACCGCATGCTTGGCGCCGACGGCAGCGTGCTCTACGTCGGCAAGGCCAAGAACCTCAAGAAACGGGTCGCTTCCTACTTTCGCGACAACCTGTCGAGCCCGCGCATCGCCCACATGGTCAGCCAGATCGCGACGATCGAGACGACCGCTACGCGCACCGAGGCCGAGGCGCTGCTGCTCGAGAACAACCTGATCAAGTCGCTGGCGCCGCGCTACAACATCCTCTTTCGCGACGACAAGTCCTATCCCTACATCGTGCTCAGCCGCGGCAAGTACCCGCGTCTCGGCTTCTTTCGCGGCAATCCGGACCGCAAGGCCGACTACTACGGCCCGTTCCCGTCGGCCTGGGCGGTGCGCGACAGCATCCAGCTCCTGCAGAAGATGTTCCGCCTGCGCACCTGCGAGGACACCGTCTTCGCCAACCGTTCGCGGCCTTGCCTGCTGTACCAGATCAAGCGTTGCAGCGGTCCCTGTGTCGATCTCGTCGCGGAAGACGATTACGCGGCCGACATCCAGCTGGCGGCGATGTTCCTCTCCGGCAAGCAGCAGGAAGTGATCAGGCGCCTGACACAATCGATGGAGGAAGCGTCGGCGCAGCTGGCCTTCGAACAGGCGGCGACCTACCGTGACCAGATCCAGTCGCTGCACCAGGTGCAGGAAAAACAATTCGTCTCCAGCAGTAAGGGCGAGGATGTAGATATTGTCGTCGCCGTCCGGGACAGCGGGCAGTTGTGCGTCAATCTGGCGATGGTGCGCGGCGGCCGCCACCTCGGTGACCGGCCGTTCTTCCCGACCCCTGCCGGCGAATCGACGGCGGCCGACGCCACTGCCGCCTTCATCCGCCAGCACTATGCCGCTCATCCGGCGCCGGCACGCTTACTCGTCTCGCCCTTGCCGAACGAGGAAGAAGAGGCCGACAGCGCGGCGACGCTGGCTGAACTGGCCGGGCGCCCGGTGCCGATCCAGGAAGGGCGTACGCTGACGCAGAAGGCCTGGATCGAGATGGCGTTGCAGAATGCCCGGTTGGCGATCCTCGCGCGCAACCAGGCG
>DASUZG010000090.1:0-2137 GCA_036376995.1 Azonexus sp.
AGGCTGACTTCAATCACTCGCGACTGCTCGTCGTCGCCAACCACGAGTCTTTTCTCGATGGCCTGCTGATCGGCCTGTTCCTGCCCATCGACCCGGTCTTCGTGGTCCATACGGCGATTGCCGACAACTTCTTTTTCCGCATTTTGCTGTCGCAGGTCGATTACCTGGCCGTCGATCCGACCAGCCCGATGGCGATGAAGAAGGTCATCCGGCTGATCGAGTCCGGCCGGCCGGTGGTCATTTTCCCGGAAGGGCGGATCACGCTGACCGGCTCCTTGATGAAGGTCTACGACGGCCCCGCCTTCGTCGCCGCCAAGACCGGCGCGACGGTGATGCCGGTGCGCCTGGATGGCGCGTCGCGCTCCTATTTCTCGCGCCTGTCCGGCAAGTATCCGAAGGCGCTGTTCCCGAAAATCCGCCTGACCGTGCTGCCGGCCGCGCATTTCCCGATGCCCGAGGCGGCCACCGCCAAGCTGCGCCGGCGCCGGGCCGGCGAGCAGATGCGCAAGCTGATGCAGGAAATGATTTTCGCGTCGCGCCCGCAGCAGACGCTGTACGGCGCGCTGTGCGACGCGGCCGAGATTTTCGGCAAGCGCCGCCGCTTGCTGGAAGACGTCAAGCAGATCGAGTATTCCTACAACGATCTATTGAAAATGGCGCTGATCCTCGGCCGCCAGGTCGAGCGCCTGACCCGGCCGGATGAGAAGGTCGGCCTGTTGCTGCCCAACCTGGTGCCGACCATCGGCCTGATCTTCGGCCTGACGGCGCGCCGCCGGGTACCGGCGATGCTCAACTACACGGCCGGCGTCGATGCCATGCAGGCCGCCTGCGACGCGGCCGAGGTGAAGCTCGTGCTCACTTCGCGCGCCTTCGTCGAGCAGGCCAAGCTGGCGGACAAGCTGGCCGGGCTGCAGGGTGTCGAGTTGCGCTACCTGGAAGACATCCGCGCCGGTATCGGCCTCGCCGACAAGCTGTGGCTGCCGCTGTGGGCGATCCGCTTCCCGCGCGCGTTCGAACTGCATGCCTTGCCCGAGGAGGCGGCGGTGGTGCTGTTCACCTCCGGCTCGGAAGGCAAGCCCAAGGGCGTCGTGCTGCCGCATCGGGCGATTCTCGCCAACATCGCCCAGGTGCGGGCGGTGATCGATTTCTCGGTCGACGACAAGGTGCTGAACGCGCTGCCCATCTTCCATTCCTTCGGCCTGACCGCCGGCGCGCTGCTGCCGGTGCTGACCGGCGCCAGCCTGTTCCTCTACCCGTCGCCGCTGCACTACCGGGTCATTCCGGAACTGGCCTACGACCGCGGGTGCACGGTGCTGTTCGGTACCTCGACCTTCCTCGGCAATTACGCCAAGTTCGCCCACCCCTACGATTTCTACCGCCTGCGCTATGTCGTCGCCGGCGCCGAGAAACTCTCCGAAGCGGTGCGCAGCCAGTGGTTCGAGAAATTCGGCGTACGCATCTTCGAAGGCTATGGGGCCACCGAGACGGCGCCGGTGCTGGCCGTCAACACGCCGATGGCCTACCGCACCGGCACCGTCGGCAACCTGCTGCCGGGCATCGAGCATCGCCTGCTGCCGGTGCCGGGCATCGAACGCGGCGGCATCCTGCACGTGCGCGGCCCCAACGTCATGGCCGGCTACCTGAAGGCCGAGCAACCGGGCGTGCTGCAGCCGCCGGTCTCCGATCTGGGCGAGGGCTGGTACGAGACCGGCGACGTGGTCGAGATCGACGACGAGGGCTTCGTCAGGATCGTCGGCCGGGTCAAGCGCTTCGCCAAGATCGCCGGCGAGATGGTCAGCCTGGAAGTGGTCGAGAAGCTGGCCACTGCCAGTTCGCCCGGCCAGGCCCATGCCGTCTCCAGCCAGCCGGATGCCGCCAAGGGCGAGGCGCTGGTGCTGTTTACCACCGACGGCGGGCTGAACCGCGAAGCGCTGGCGGCCAAGGCGCGCGAACTCGGGCTGCCGGAACTGGCCGTGCCGCGCAAGATCCAGAAAGTCGAGGCGCTGCCGCTGCTGGGTACCGGCAAGATCGACTACGTGACGCTCAAGCGCCTGGCGGAGGCGGCGTGAAGACAGTCGACCGCACGCGCCGTCGCTTCCTCGCCGGCCTGGCCGGCGGCGCCGCCCTGTCGGCCGCC
>DASUZG010000091.1:0-4275 GCA_036376995.1 Azonexus sp.
CTGCCTGAAGCGCATGAAGCGGTCGATCGACGGCCACCGCGGCCGCACCATCCAGATCGTCGGCGACGAATTGCTGGCCGTCTTCGAATCGGCCGAAGACGCCTGCCAGGCGGCCATCGACATGCAGCAGCGGATCGCCGACCTGCCGCCGGTCTCCGGCCTGAAGCTGACCATCCGCATCGGTCTGCACGCCGGCCCGGTGACCGAGGAGGGCGACAAGCTGAGCGGCGAGGTGGTCACCAACGCCGCCCGCATCGCCGGCATCGCCCGCCGCGACCAGATCCTGTGCAGCTCGACGCTGGCCGCCGAACTGCCCGAGGCCGGCCCGGTCATCGTGCGTCCGATGCCGGATCTGGGCAGCATCGCCGAGCACGGCGACAACCTGACGCTGTGCCACATCCACTGGACCAGCCATGAGATGGGCGGCTACTCGCCCTCGACCTTCGGCCCGGCGGCTCCGCCGGCCTCACCGGCCGCGGTTGCCGAGCGGCTGTGCGTGCGCTACCACGGCAAGGCCTTCCTGCTCGACAGCAAGACGCCGGTGCTGACGCTCGGCCGCGACCTCGGCAACAAGCTGGTGATCGAGGACCGCAAGGCTTCGCGCCAGCATGCCCGGATCGAGAAGCGCAAGGACGGCTACTTCCTGGTCGACACCAGCACCAACGGCTGCTTCGTCAGCCTGGGCGGGCGCCAGGAAACCCTGGTCCGCCGCCACGAGATCCTGCTCGAGGGCGTGGGCCGGATCTGCTTCGGCTGCACCGGCAACGATCCCGGCGCCGACGGCGCCGAGTTCGAACATCTGTAAGTAAGGCGGGACGGCGCGCCGCCCGGCGGGCGGACGAAGACGGGGCTTCAGGCCTCGTCGTCGATCATCATGCGCTGCTGGCGGTCCATGAAATCCTGCATGCTGTCGATGCCGCGCAGTTGCAGGATGGTGTTGCGCACGGCGGCTTCCAGCAGCACCGCCAGGTTGCGGCCGGCAGCCACGGGAATGACCACCTTGCGGATCGGCACGCCGAGCACTTCCTGCGTCTGGGCATCGAGCGGCAGGCGCGGCGCATCGGTGATCGAGGCGGTGCGCTGCAGGTGGACGATCAGCTTCAGGCGCATCTTCCGCCGCGAGGCGGTCTCGCCGAAGATGGTCCGGATGTTGAGCAGGCCGAGGCCGCGCACTTCGAGGAAGTCGCGCAACATGCCGGGGCAGCGGCCGTCGATGGTTGCCGGCGCGATCCGCGCCATTTCGACGACATCATCGGCGACCAGGCCGTGGCCGCGGGAAATCAGCTCGAGCGCCAGTTCCGACTTGCCGACGCCGGAATCGCCGGTGATCAGCACGCCCATGCCGAGCACGTCCATGAACACGCCGTGCATGTTGACGGTGTCGGCCAGCCGCGCCGACAGGTAGATGCGCAGCAGGTCGATCACCGCCGAGCACGGCTTGGGCGACAGGATCAGCGGCGTGCCCGACTGGGTGCAGGCATCGAGGACCAGCGGCGGCGGCGCCAGGCCGTCGGCGACGATGACCGCCGGCGGCTGGGCGGCCAGCAGGTCGTGGAACATCTGCCCGAAGCGGCGCTCGCCGATGCGTTCGGCCCATTCGTACTCGGCCTGGCCGAGCACCTGCAAGCGCTCCGGGTGGATGATGTTGATGTGGCCGACGACGTCGGCACCGTAATTGTTGGACAGCTTGATCTCGATGCGCCGGTCCGATTGTTGACCGACCATCCAGCTCAGCAGCAGCTTGTCGCGGTTGTCCTCATACAGCTGGATCAGGTGGATGTGGCGCACGGCCGTCGATCACGCCTGGAAGAGGGCCAGCACAGCCGCCGCATCGGGCGCGCTCTGCAGGGCCTCGCGGAAGGCGCGGTCGGCGAAGCGCTGGGCCAGCTCGGACAGGATCTGCAGGTGTTCTTCCGTCGCCTGCTCGGGCACCAGCAGCACGAACAGCAAATTGACGGCACGGCCGTCCGGCGAATCGAACGGGACCGGGGTGGCGAGGCGGATGAAGGCGCCGGCGGCCTGCTTGAGGCCCTTGATGCGGCCGTGCGGAATGGCGATTCCCTGGCCGAGGCCGGTGGATCCGAGTTTTTCACGGGCGAAGAGGCTGTCGAAAATGACCGAGCGGGCCAGGCCGAGATGCGCTTCGAACAGCTGACCGGCCTGCTCGAATACCCGTTTCTTGCTGCTCGCCTCGAGATCGAGAAGGATCTGCGCTGGCGACAGGATGTTGCTGAGTGGGTTCATGGGAGTACAGACAAAACAAAGGCCGCAGCACACTGGATGCCGCGGCCGGTCGGTCGGCCGTTATTCGACGGCGTGGAGGTCAGCCTTGCCGCCGCGATGGTGGTCCTGGACCTTCTGCTTGTGCTTCAGCACCTGACGGTCGAGTTTGTCGAACATGGCATCGATGGCAGCGTAGAGATCGTCGCCGGATTCCTCGACGTGGATGTCCTTGCCCGGCACATGCACGGTGACTTCGGCCTTCTGCTTCAGCTTCTCGACGGACAGGACGACGTTGACGCCGGTGACCTTGTCAAAATGGCGAATCACGGGGTCCAGCTTGTTTTCCACGTATTCGCGCAATGCCGGCGTAACTTCGATATGGTGACCAGCGATCTGCAGATTCATGTTTTCTCCTCTCTCTACAGGGTCTTGCGTAAATTGACCGGCGGGATGTTGAGCGACTCGCGGTATTTGGCGACCGTGCGCCGGGCCACAACGATTCCCTGCTGGCCTAGTATTTCGGATAATTGGCTATCCGACAAGGGCTTCTTGCCATCCTCGGCGCCGACCAATTGCTTGATCAGCGCACGGATCGCAGTGGCGGAACAGGCTCCGCCGGTATCGGTAGCGACATGGCTGCCGAAGAAGTATTTGAGCTCGAAAATGCCGCGCGGCGTGGCCATGTATTTCTGGCTGGTGACGCGCGACACGGTCGATTCGTGCAGGCCGAGGATGTCGGCAATCTCGCGCAGCACCAGCGGCCGCATCGCCACTTCGCCGTGCTCGAAGAACTGGCGCTGGCGGTCGACGATGGCCTGGGTGACGCGGTGGATGGTGTCGAACCGCTGCTGGACGTTCTTGATCAGCCAGCGCGCTTCCTGCAGCTGGCCGCTGAGGTTGCCGTTGCCGCGGCGCTGCCGGGCGAGGATCTCGGCGTAGAGGCGGTTGATGCGCAGGCGCGGATAGGCATCCGGATTGATGTAGGC
The DNA here is from genome assembly GCA_036376995.1 of Azonexus sp. GTDB lineage: Bacteria > Pseudomonadota > Gammaproteobacteria > Burkholderiales > Rhodocyclaceae > Azonexus. Next base: position 3,210 of record DASUZG010000091.1, read on the forward strand.
CGTCCACTTGCCCTTCAGTTTCTTGACGATGACGTCGGGCGTGATATAGCGCGCCTCGGCCTGGGCGAAGTCGGCGCCCGGCCGCGGGTTGAGGCTGGTGATCAGGCAATGGGCGGCCTTCAGCGCCTCGTCGTCGCAGCCGGTCAGGCGGCGGATCTTGGCGAAATCGCGGGCGGCCAGCAGTTCGAGATGCTTGTCGACGATGGCCAGGGCCAGAATCTGCACGCTGTCGGCGGGCAGCGCCTTCAGCTGCAGGGCCAGGCACTCGCGCGGGCTGCGCGCACCGATGCCGGTCGGATCGAAATGCTGGATGTGGTGCAGGGCGATTTCGAGCTCCTCGAGCTCGACTTCGTATTCCGGCGGCAGCGTTTCGAGGAGTTCCGGCAGCGGCGCCGACAGATAGCCGTCATCGTCGAGCGCCTCGATCAGGAAACGGACCAGGGCCCGGTCGCGCTCGGACAGCTGGGTCATGCCCAGTTGCCAGCCGAGGTGGTCGCGCAGGCTGACGGTGCCGGCGTGGATGTCCTGTGCGTCACTGTCGTCGTCCTCGTCGCGGCCGGCGCCGGTGAAGGTGCCGGCATCGGAACTCCAGCGATCGTCGTCGACTTCGGACGGCGCCGCCGGCACTTCCTGCTCGCGCTCCTCGCGGGTGTCGCGTTCCTCGCGCTCGACCCGCTGCTCGCGCTCGCCGCTGCCGTTGGCCGGCGAATCGAACTGCTGCGCCGAGCTGAAGTTGTCGCCGCCGTGATCGTCGTCGCGCTCCAGCATCGGGTTTTCCAGCAGGTAGCGCTCGATCTCCTGCTGCATCTCGACCGTCGACAGCTGCAGCAGCTTGATCGACTGCTGCAGCTGCGGCGTCAGGGCAAGGTGCTGCGAGAGTTTTAGTTGGAGTGCCGGCTTCATCGATGGGGTCGGGCGCTTCTGTCGGTCAGAGCCTGAAATGCTCGCCTAGGTAGACCTTGCGCACGCTTTCATTATCAACGATTTCGTCCGGCCGTCCAGCAGCCAGCACATGACCGGCATTGATGATGTAGGCGTGGTCGCAGATGCCGAGCGTCTCGCGCAC